>DNPI01000190.1:0-6802 GCA_003501525.1 Planctomycetota bacterium | reverse complement strand
AAAAACCCCCACCTGCCCCTCTAGATAAGCGAGAGGCTCTCCATGCGCCCGACGTTCGGCCCAGGAGAACAATTCAACCCTCTCTGCGGCGATTAGAGGGGCAATGTCGCCTCTGACAATGTCTGCTACAGAGCGGCCTGTTAGGCCGCAATAGAGGCGCCTAGCCTCCTCTCTAGGCTCCTCCACCCCAGCCTGAGCTAGGATTGAGGCAACCTCATCTAAGGCGTCGGCAAAAGTGCTGATATCAGGATTCGGCGCCCGAAGATTGACGGCTGGCTTTTCGAGCGGCTCGCTCTTCTGCTTTACGTGCTTTTTCCATTTCAACAGCAGCCTTGGCCCCCTTTAACAGCACACTAATGGCGACAAGAGAGCCGGCGAGAACCATTGCCGGACCTACGGGCTCACTAACGCCTGACGGCCAAAACGAAGTTGTAAAATTTTCAGGACTGGAATTGCCCATGAAAAAGCCAACCACCCCAAGGAACCCGTAAAGAGCTCCTTCAAGAGGAGCCAAGAACAAAATTAACCCGAGTTTGCCCGTCGCTTCCTTCATCGAAGGCAGCTTCCACATACCCGTCCAGGAAGCTATTAAAGCTAAAAGAGCCAAAATCAATGTGGCGCCGCCCAACCAATTTCCGGTACCCGATGCGCCATCCGCCGTCCAAGTAGTAAGCAACCCAATAGTTACAAAGAGATAGGCCATAAACGAACCACCGAACTGCTTGTCATACGCCTTCGTGACACAACATTTACCAAGCCCTAAGCCCGAATTGCGGAATGCCCCCCAACCAGCCAGCCCACCACCAGCCAAAACAGCCCATGCACCGAAAGCAGTGACGCCGGATAGAACGGGGAACAATAGAAACAAAGCAGGAAGAGCAATTCCACACGTCGAAACTGCTCCGGGAGTCCTCACAACCGCTCCCCAGCCAACTGTGAAGATGTGAAGCAGTGCAACGGTCGCCACCACAGGAGCCAAAATAGCGTCCCACACCATGCCCCCCCCCAGCGCAACAACCATTCCGAAATTGAACAGAAAGTCGCCCTTTCCTCCTTGGGAATCAGCGGGTGGAGTTGCAGGTGTGGTTTCTTCCATAGTGATTTAAGTTAAAAGTTTTGATTAGAGAGAAGCCAGCTTGGCTTCACGGTCGGCACGTTGAAGTGCTTCGAACACAGAGGATAGTTTCCCCTCAAGCACTTGTTCCAGGCTGAAGTTACTTCCAATGCGGTGGTCGGTGACACGATTCTGCGGCCAATTGTAGGTGCGGATGCGCTGACTTCTATCACCACTACCGACCTGGTTCTTCCGCATTTCAGCTTCTTTTGAGAGTCGCTCCATGCGCTCCTTCTCGTAAAGACGGGCCCGAAGCAAGGCAAGGGCCCTTTCCTTGTTGCGAAGCTGCGACTTTTCGACCTGACACTTAACACTTTCTCCAGTGGGCAAATGCACGACACGTATGGCAGAAGAAGTCTTGTTCACGCTCTGGCCACCAGGTCCGCTACTTCGCATAGCAGTAATTTCAAGCTCTTCAGGCCTCAGCACCAGATCCTTCTCCTGCACTTCAGGCATAACCGCGACCGTCGCAGCTGATGTGTGGATTCTCCCTTGGGACTCCGTTGCCGGCACGCGCTGCACCCTGTGCCCCCCAATTTCATAGCGCATCAAACGGAAAGCGTCGTCTCCTTGAACCTTGAAAAAGACTTCTTTAAAGCCTCCTGCATCGGAATCAGTCGTTTCCATCAACTCCGTTTTCCAACCTCGCGTATCCGCAAATCGGGAATAGATTCGATAGAGGTCACTCACAAAAAGAGCTGCTTCATTGCCGCCAGTTCCAGCCCGGATCTCTACGATTGCCGGCTTGTCGGCATCGGGGTCATCCTCGAGCACCCTATCGAGAATGCCAGCCTCTAAAGCCTCTATCTTGCTCTCGAGCTCGGGCATTTCTTCTCGAGCCAATTCGGCAAGATCAGCGTCATCACCTTCTGCCATTTCCCGCGCCTCATCCAATTGGTCAGAAGCGTTTGTGTACTCCTGCCACGGATCAAGAACTTTCGCTATTCCTCCGAGTTCCCGCAGAAGGTCTGGATACCCAGAATCCGTAGCAGCACCCGGCTCAGAAATCGCAGCCTCAATTTCGGCCTTTCGCGCTTCTAGTTTTTGGACGCGCGTACGAAGAATTTCGACCAGATTCATAGGACGAAATGGGCTCCCCGGCTCTCATGGCCGGAAAACCATATAAGCTAAGCCTTGCCCTTCGAGTAACGCTCTTTAAAGCGGTCGATACGGCCAGCAGCATCAACAAACTTTTGCTTGCCCGTAAAGAAGGGATGACAAGCTGAACAGATTTCAACGTTCATTTTGTCCACAGTCGCGCGGGTAGAAAATTCATTCCCACAGCCGCAATGCACTGTGCACTCGACGTATTCAGGGTGAATTCCTTCTTTCATTGCAAAAACATAGGGCACTCAGCCCCAGCGAACTGCTAATTCTACCCGGTCCAACTCATGGGGCAAGAGTCAGTTTAGCCAGAAGCGCAACAACAGCTTTGGAAGACAATCCGATGACAGTCTCTTCCTCCCCTTCGACCACACGAGCCCAACGACTGGCCCAGCCCTGAATCCCATAAGCACCAGCCTTATCCGCCCACTCATTCCCATCCAAGTAATCACCAAAATCCTCCTTATCTGGAATATCGAATTCCACGACAGCGCAATCAGCGGTTTCGAAAACACTGCCCGATTGACTAATCAAGCAAGCCCCCGTCCAGACTTTGTGTGTCCTTCCAAAAAGGCTTTCAAGCATCAGGCGTGCTTGCTCTTTGTTCGACGGCTTCCCTAGGGCTGACTCATCAAGAAAAACAAGTGTGTCAGCAGCGAGGACAACTCGATCTGCCTGCTCTTTATGCACAACTTCGGCTTTCCACCGGGCGTACCCTAAGACCTGATTTCTCGGAGACCCCGCCACCTCTGGGCCATCACCCCCTGGTGCAATTACTTCGAAATCCAACCCAAGACGGTGAAGAATCTCCCTACGCCGCGGGGATGCACTGGCAAGAACCAGCGAATCGACAATCAACGGCGAGCAGCCTTCTTTTTCGCCGCGAGGCCTGAATCTTGAAGCGCAGCGCTCCAAGCATCTTTACCTAACATCTTTTTGCCATGAGGGCACACATCGAGAACCGGGCAATAGCGACAATGTGGGTGCTTTGAGTCGCAGACCTCCCCCGCTTGCACCTGCAGAGCAACAAAGTTCGCAAAGAAATCTTTGTTTTTAAATTGGCTCGCCATAAAGCTGCGAACTTGTTTTTCACCGGGCGACGGTGGTAACGCTCCCACTCTGGACAAAAAGCGCTTCATGTCAGTGGACACAGGAATTAAATCTCCTTCTTCCATTGCATCCAAATCCAGAACAGGCCCCGCATGTGCAGGCGCCATCTCTATCGAATCTAAAAGCTGGGCACGACGCTCAGAAGAAGCGTCGTAAAGCCAATCGAGCTCGAGGTGGTTTTGCAAGCCAAACACGCGGCGAAGGTATTCCTGAGCAGCTTCAGCTCTCTCAGGGGCATTCCCAACACGCCGCTCTGCGAGCACATCTGCCACCTCAAAAGCCCGCGAGACGCGAACCTCATTCCAATGAATGAAGTGGGCTTTCAAACTAGAAACAGCCTTTTCTGCTGCAGAATAGCTCCCTTCAGGACCTTGCAGCACAAGAGCCATAACACGCTCCAAGGCGTTCATGTCCCTTTTACGAGGAGTGACCTTGTGAACATCACTCCGAAGCCGCTTAATCAACCAAGCAGCAGCGGGACCCTTCGATGCTTTGGCCATAACCAAAGTCAGTCAGCAGTTTTACGGGTCCGCTTACGGCGGCGCGAGGATCGACTTCCCGAAAGGACCTCAATACCCCGTTCCTTCAGAAGAGAAGCCACAGTTCCAGAAGGTGTTGCGCCAACGGAGAGCCAGTGACGAGCGCGCTCTTCATTCAATTCAAAATGGCGGTCCTCGCCCGGGCGAATTGGGTCGTAATGCCCTAGTTCCTCAATGGTTCGACCGTCTCGACGAGTTCGGCGATCCATCACACAAATACGGTACGAAGGCCGGTTTCGTCTTCCGGTCCTCTTAAGTCTCAAGACAACTGCCATCTGGCGGATATATATGGGTTGAAATTTGATTTCGAAAATCAAAAACCAGGAAACCCTTTACCGCCACCTAGAAGACGCTTGAGTTTCTTACTACTCTTGGCTCCTCCCAAAACACGGCCCAAAGCTTTCATCTGCTTTTTCATTTCTCGAAATGAACGAAAAAGAGAATTGACATCTTCCGGGCTTACGCCAGCTCCACGAGCAATTCGCTTCCGCCGACTCCCATCAAGAATGTCAGGTCTCATTCGCTCCTCGGGAGTCATAGACAAAAGAATTGCTTCGAACCTATCGAATTTCTTGTCGTCTAAACTCTCAAGAAGGCCGGACATTCTACTGGCTCCGGGCATCATCCCCAGCAACTTCTTCGCAGAGCCCATTCTTTTCATCGACCGAAACTGTTTCAACATATCTTCAAGAGAGAACTCGCCCGAAAGAAAAGCACTCGGATCTTCGGGTTCGCCCTCTTCTTCACGAGCTTGCAAGGCCTTCTCAGCTAGGCCAACCATATCGCCCATGTCCAAAATGCGGCCGGCGAGTCGTTTCGGGTCCACCAACTCAAGGTCCGTCGAATCTTCTCCAGAACCGAGGAATAAAATTGGCACGCCCGTTGCCTCGCGAACCGAAAGCGCCGCTCCTCCTCGGGAATCCCCGTCCGCTTTTGCAAGAACAACTCCGTACAGCGAAAGTCGATCTGAAAACCCTTTCGCAGATTCAAGGGCATCTTGACCCGCCATCGCATCCACCACCAAAAAAACACCGGCAGGGTTTAAAGCCACCTCAAGAGCGACGATTTCATCCATCAAATCTTCGTCGATATGTAGACGACCAGAAGAATCGACTAACAAATCCGTCTGCCCCTCCAGCTTCGCTCGCTCAAGCGCAGCATGTGCCACATCCAACGACGTCGCATTTCCACCAGCATCCGCTCGGCAAACAGGGACACCAAGCGCTTCCCCCAAAGTCGCCAACTGCTCAGCGGCAGCTGGTCGCCGCAGATCACAGGCAGCAAGGATGGGTTTGCGCCCCTCTTTCAATAATCGGCTAGCCACTTTGGCCAACGAAGTTGTCTTACCTGTGCCCTGCAGCCCGACAAAAAGAAGAACTCGAGGGTCGCCTGCAGAATTGGGGAACACAGGGATTCCTGGATCGAAAACTCTTTCAAGCTCTTCATGCACCGCATGCGCAAACTGAGCCCCCACTCTCTGCCCTTCAAGCTGCGCTTTGCCCTCGAGGTTCAGGCCGACTCGACGCGTAAATTCAGTTGCAACACGAAAATGGACATCCGACTCCAAGAGCGCGCGGCGAACAACCCGAAGGCCCGCCTCAACCTCCCTAGCACTCAAGCTGCCAGGCTTCCGAAGAGCAGAAAGAGCCCGGGTCAGCGAACCTGTCAAACCTTCAAACATAACTTTAATTTAAATTCATCAAGGACTTTCAGAATCTACTTCACGCAAAACTTGAGCCCCAAGATCCACAAGCTTGTTCTCCAAGCCTTCGTACCCGCGATCCAAGTGATAAATCCTTTTGACAATCGTTTCCCCTTCTGCAACAAGACCGCCAATTACCAAAGCAGCACTGGCTCGAAGGTCACTAGCAATAACGGGCGCCCCCTGGAGCGCACAAGGGCCCTCCACCCAAGCCCTCCCAGATTCACAACCAGCTGACGCACCCATCCTTTTCAACTCTGCCACGTGAAGGAATCGCTCGGGATAAATGCTTTCCTGTACTTCTGTCAGCCCGGAGCACTGTGTAGCAAATGCCGTCCACTGTGCCTGGAGGTCCGTCGGAAAATCGGGCCAAGGCCCTGTTGTCAAGCTCGTCGCCTGAGGAACCGTTTCAGCGGCATCGACCTCCACCCAATCTTCCCCTATCTGCACAGGCACTCCAGCCTTAAGCAGTTGGTTCGACAAAGGGGCAAGTTCGCTAGACAAAACTTTTTCAACTCGAACCTTTCCTCTGGTCGCAGCACCGGCAAGGAGAAGAGTCCCCGCTTCAATGCGGTCAGGCGGAATAGTCCAAAGATTAGCTCGGAGTTCTGAAACTCCTTCTATGCGAATAATATCTGTACCTTGCCCCTCGATTAAAGCCCCACAGGAATTCAAAAAAGCTACTAGGTTTTCAATCTCTGGCTCTCGCGCACAGCCCCTCAAAACAGTTGTTCCAGCTGCCAAAACAGCTGCCATCATGACATTTGCTGTTCCTAACACTGTAGACCCCCGCGGACCGCTCATTTCGATTTCCGCCCCTTGCAAGCCACCTCTCGGAGCTTCTGCTTTAATCACACCAGATTCAAGGGAAACGCGCGCCCCCAGCGCCTCGAGACCTCGCAGATGAATATCAATAGGCCGCACGCCCAAAACACAGCCACCTGGCAAAGCCGCTTCAGCGCGGCCTCTCCGAGCAAGCAATGGACCAAGCACACAAACTGACGCACGCATCTTTCGGACAATTTCGTAAGGCGCGCTGGTTCTTCCCGAATCTGCCACCCGAATCTGAACCTCATCTCCCATTCGAACAACAGATGAATCCAAAGATTCCAGAAGGCCCAACATTGTGTCTACATCCCGGAGACCGGGAACACGTTTAAATTTCGATTCACCCTGCAAAAGCAATGAAGCCGCTAAAACAGGCAGCGTTGAGTTCTTGCTGCCCGCCGCGAC
>DNPI01000057.1 GCA_003501525.1 Planctomycetota bacterium | reverse complement strand
GAGGAATCCGAGGACTAGCCCCTTTTCCTATTTGTCCCTATGATTCCAGGTCCTTTTGCCGGGGAAGAACCCCCTGGTGAGGGGCCTCGACTTGTGGTTGGCCTTGGCAATCCGGGGCCTGATTACGAGGGAAGCCGACACAATGTTGGATTCGAGGTTCTCGATCTTTTGGCCGGAGGCTTCGATGGAAGCCCATCTGTTTTTCGTGCAAACGGACTGTGTTTGGGTGAAATTTTCAGCATCCGGGAGAGTAATTGTTCTCTGCTCCGACCGCTTACTTTTATGAACAGGAGTGGAGAAGCTGTCTCTGCGGCTGTCTCACAATTGCGCGTCGAACCGGCCTCTATACTCGTTGTTTTGGATGATTTCCATCTTCCTTTAGGTTCTTTACGACTTCGATCTCGTGGGAGCTGCGGAGGGCACAATGGCCTCCGGTCGATAGAAGAATCTTTAGGGACTCTCGACTTTCCTCGCTTGCGCATAGGAGTTGGAGAGCCTCGCGGAAGTGCGGTGGAGCATGTCCTAAACTCATTCCGCAGCGCGGAACGCCCTGTCTTGGAGGAAACTCTTCGAGAGGCCTTTCTTGCTGTAAAATCTTGGATTGCGCGTGAGCATTCTTTCGAAGAGCTTCAAGCGCAAACTAACCGCCAATCGCCCTAGGCGGATTCTTTTGAAAACCGGTAGGACCGGAAAGGCACTATGACTGAAATTAAACACACATATCAAGCCATGTTTCTCCTGGATAACCAGGAGGTTCGCAAAGGCTATGCCGAGGCTCGTGATTGGGTCCGGAGCACTCTCGAGAAGCATGGGGCAGAAGTGTCTGTGTTGCGTCTCTGGGCCGAGCAAGAACTTGCTTATCCTATTGGAGGCCGACATCGTGCAACCTATCTTTTGGGCTGGATATCCGGTACCGGCCAATCGGTGAATGAAGCCAAGCGCGAGATGTATCTTGTCGGGCCAGTCTTCCGAGTTCTCTTCTTGAAGGCTGAAAGCATCCCTGAAGAAGAATTGGCATATGGGATTCAAGACTTAAAGGAAGGCGAGCTCGTGATCCCAGAGGATTTGCCGGAAGAAGAAGAAGAGGAAGTTTATGCTGAAGATCTCGAACCCAATGTTGCTGAAGGAGAAGAAGCGGCAGCAGAGGGTTCGAGCGAAGAAGTTACTGAACCAGAAACTCCAACTGAACCCACGGAAGAAGCTCAAGAAGCCGCCGCTAAAAGCGATGGAGCGGAAGCGGCTGAGGAGGAACCCGGGGAAGATGTGAAACCCGAGGAGGAATCGTCCAATGTTTGAAAATGTCGAACCAGAAATCGTGGGCCCGCCAAAAGGAGAATTTGACTACAAGGATGTCGAAACTTTTACGCGATACTTAGATGCCAATGGCCGGCTTTATTCGCGTAAGCGGACAGGGCTAGATGCTCAAGGTCAAAGGCAGTTGAAGAAATCGGTTAAGTTTGCTCGGTTTCTTGCGCTTATACCTTATGGAGCTTGATATGAAAACACGCCTTATTCTTAGAACAGAAATCCCGTCTTTGGGTAATGTTGGTGACGAAGTTGAAGTGGCTGCTGGGTACGCTAGAAATCACCTTGTCCCGATGGGCCTCGCTTTCCCTTGGTCCGAGTCGGCCGTCGAGCAGATGGCGAATGCAAAGAGAGAAGCGGCGGAGCAGCGGGAAGCTCTTGCAAAAGAGCATGCTGCCCTTGTCGAGAAAATTCAAGCTGAGCAATTGAGCTTTGAGGAAAAAGTTTCAGAAGAGGGTCACCTGTATGGCTCGGTCAACGAAAAGCGTATAGCTGGCGCTTTGACAGAAAAAGGGCTGGATGTTTCAGAAAGCCAGATTCGTCTTGGAGAGCCGATTCGTTCTCCAGGTGAGTACGAGGTCCCCGTTCATATCCATGCTGATCTCCAAGCTGTTGTGAAGGTTTGGGTGGTTGGGGATGTTATTGAGACCCCGGAAGATGTGCGGCAAGAATTAGCCGAGATGTCGGCTTCGGACGAAGAAGCTTCTCGACATCCTTTGGCTGATGTCCAGGAGGATTCTGCAGACGACAATCCTCCGGAGATTCCTGAAGAGAGCGCGCCTGCCTGAGGTTATTGATGTCGACCTTTTGGGTGCTCGGTATTCTGGCACATCTGTCATGAGTCAAAACGGTCTTGGTGAATCGCTTCCCTTCGATTTGGAAGCGGAGAAGTGTGTTTTGGGTAGCATTCTGATAGACCCTCGTTGCTTTACCGCTGAGGTTAAAGCGAAGCTTGATAGGGAGGACTTCTACTCTCCTCGGCACCGAGCGCTTTTCGGAATTCTCTACGATTTGGAGGAGCGCAATCCAGGTTCTTGTGATCCTGTCACGGTCTCACATGCAATAGAGAAGCAAGGGAAAGAGGAGGAGTTGGGAGGAAGGCAGTACATGGCGGAATTAATGGAAGCCGTGCCTTCGATTGCCTTCTTGGAGAATCACACACGGATTGTTCGTGACCTTGCTTTACAAAGAGCTTTGTTGAAGGCAGCGGCGGAGATTCAGAGAGAGGTTGCAAATGGCACCACTCCCGATGTAAACGACCTGATTAATGCTGCAGAAGAGAAAGTGTTTAAGGTGGGGGATCGCTTGGCAGGTGGCAATGTGGTGCGTGCCAAAGATCTGATTAAAGAGCGTATTGACTCAATCCTGAATCCAGGCGAGGGGGAGCAGGGTCTGCCTACAGGTTTCCTCGATTTAGACGAAAAACAGAGTTTTCGCAAGGGAGATCTCGTGGTACTTGCAGCTCGCCCGGCAATGGGGAAAACAGCATTAGCCTTGAACATCCTCGAGCGAGCAGCTTTAACGGAGAAGAAATCTGTTCTTCTTTTTTCGCTTGAGATGCCGTCTGACCAGCTTATTTTGCGTCTTATATCGTCACATTCTCGCGTGAGCCACGACCGGCTGCGACGAGGGAAATTCGATTCGGCTGCGAGAGAGCGGATTACTCTTTCTGCCGGTGAAATCGCAAATGCATCGATTTTCATTGATGATTCATCGCAACCTTCGCTAGCGGAAATTCGTGCGAAGGCTCGGCGTCTTGTTGTGGAGGAAGAGGGGGGGCTCGATCTCATCATCGTGGACTATTTGCAATTGCTTTCTCTTCCACGAGCAGAGAGTCGGCAGCAGGAGATTTCAACCATTTCCAGGAGCCTAAAAGCCCTTGCAAGGGACCTTAGGGTTCCAGTCCTTACTCTTTCTCAATTAAATAGGGCAGCAGAAAAACGCGATTCCAAGAAGCCTCAGTTGGCGGACCTCCGCGAATCAGGAGCTATTGAACAAGATGCAGACATGGTGGCACTCTTGTTTCGAGAGGACTACTACAACGAGACGGAGGAGAATAAGGGGGTTACCACTTTGATTGTTGCGAAAAACAGAAATGGTCCTACGGGGAATGTCGATTTACGCTTCAATAAAGAGTGCATGCGATTTGAAAACCTAGTCAAGGAACCAGTGGTTTGATTTTTTGAATATTCCGCGAATTATTTGGGTAGTGCTGGTTTTTGGAATCGGATCCAGCCGCGGCTTCAGCATGCCTTTTCAGGAGCCCATGGATAATCCAGTGATTGAGAAAATCGTTCTGGAGGGAGCAGGGGACTTGGAAAAAGAAATTCGCCGATCATTGTCCCTCGTAGAGGGAGGGGAGTGGAAACCACGACTCCTTGAGAATGACACGGTAACTCTCTGGCGTCGGCTTCGGGTTCGCATCCTGGAGACGAGAAAAGAAGCACTTCTGGATGGTCGCGTTCGCCTATACCTGCGGGTGGAGACTCAGCCTTCCTATTCTCGGATTCTTTTTCGGGGCAACGAGCTATTCACTAGAGAAGAGATTCTTTTACAAGCAGGTTTGAGTGGAGATGTTGCGCTTGAAGATGAAGCGCTGGCTAGAGTCGCACAGGCAATATCGGGTATTTATGCAGAAGAAGGGCACGCCTTCACCGAAGTCTCTTGGGAAGCTAAGGAGGGTGACTCTGAGCTAATTTTCCATATCCAGGAAGGTCCACAAGTGAAAATTGAGAGTGTGAACTTTCTCGGTAATGATTCCCTCCCCGGGCATCGATTTGTTGGCGCAGCCCTTGCAGATGTATTGGAAAGCAAGCCAGGGAAGCTGATATTCCCAGGCGAGGCCTATTCGGATTCTGCGATAACGCGCGACATTGCAGCACTGGAGCAGTTTTATCAGGATTTCGGTTATTTAGACGCGGAAGTAACCCTTGAAGCGGTTGACTTTCGTAATAATGAAACCGAAGCTCATCTGACATTCCGAGTTCACGAAGGTGCACAGTACATAATCTCAAAATTTGAAATTCTCCCATACAAAGAGGGGGGGGAGCTCTTAGAGGCGGAAGCAGAGCTGATTGAATCGCTCACAATTGCTCCTGGACAAGCATTCGAGATGGCGCGAATTCGTGCCAATGAGGCTGCTCTGCGTAAGCACTACGGCCGCTTAGGTCATCCGGTGGCTTCTCCCGGCAGCAGAGCGGATGGTTTTTTTCGAGTCAACCCGGAAGGGCCTCGACTGCGTTTTGCGGGTAATGGAAAAGTCGAGATTGCGTTCCTTGTGGATGAGGGGCGTCCAATGCGAATCCGTAAGGTTTTAGTCGAGGGCAACACTCTCACCAAGGATCGTGTAATCAGACGAGATATTATTCTTGAACCTGGTGATTTGGCGGATACGGATTTAGCAGTGCGTTCTCAGCGGCGCCTTCTAGGAAGGGGTTGGTTTATTGATCCTCAAGAAAATTTACCTTTTGTGAACTTTCAATTCCGAGACGCAGAGCGAGAGGATTGGGTTGATCTTGCCTTTCAGGTGCGCGAAGGTGGGAGGGGTACGCGGAATTTCAATTTCGGCGGAGGGATGAATGGTGAGTCTGGTGCCTTTTTGCTGATGAATGTGAAGTTCGAAAATTTTGATATCACAGATTTGCCCTCTTCACTAGGTTCAGCTTTTGGGGAGATATTCCGTAGGGAAGCTTTTGTCGGAGGTGGACAAACATTGCGGGTGCAGGCGACTCCGGGAGCTAGGTGGTCCCGTTTTTCCTTTAGTTTCCTGGAACCGGATTTATTCCAAAATCATATTAATCGCACTGCCTTGAGTCTCAACTCCTCAAAAAGCTATCGGTTTATGGAGACTCATGAGGAGAACAGACGAAGCCTACGACCCCAAATATCAAGAAATTTTGGTCGGTGGATGTCTGTGTACCTGAGTCCGGATTGGGGGTCGATGTCGCTAGTGAATCCGAGAGAGCCGGCTCCTGATTTTGTTGCTGCTGCGGAGGGGAGCCGAGATGTAAATAGTTTGCTTCTCGGAGCTCGGTGGAACACAGTGGACGATGACTTTTCTGATAGGAAAGGCCTTAGAGCGAATCTTTCTCTCGCTCAGTATGGAAAAGGAATGGGAGGTGAATACGATTTTCTCCAGCCGATATTTGATTTTGGTGGTTATTCTCCTTTGTGGGAGGATGCGCAAGGTCGAGCATGGTCTTTAGCTTTTGAGGGTACGGCGAGGCATTCGTATGCCCAAGGGGATCTTGAAACGATTCCATATCTTGAACGTTTTTGGTTGGGAGGAAACCAAGGCCATGGTCAAGTGCGAGGTTTCGATTACCGAGGAGCGAGTAATCGCGTTGGCGATTTCCCTTTGGGCGGCAACTCTTCTTGGCGGTCGAGTGTGGAGCTTCGCTTCCCTTTAAGTTCCACCCGACGGCGTGAAATGGTCGGTGAATATGAATGGGTTCGGGGAGCTTTTTTTGTTGATGCCGGTGCATTGGGATTTGGAACTAATTTTGAGCCTATGCGCGCGAGTGCGGGGATAGGGATGCGTATTCGCTTCCCAGCTATGCCTCACGTTCCCATTGCTTTGGATTTCGGATGGCCAATCAAAAGCGAAGAGGGAGATGACGCTCGTCTCTTTTCCTTCGACATTGGACTCTTTTAATTACTTATGAGGAATTATATACACCCACTTTTTGCTTCTGCTTTACTTGGAAGTGCGCTCCTCTTTTTGTCTCCCAATGCTGAAACAACGTCTTTGGGTTTCGTTGATGTTCAACGGTGTTTGGATGAATATCCTGCTGTGGGGGAAGAATTGGCGCAGCTACAGGTGGAACTCGGTGCGACTTTGGAAGCTTTTCAAAAGCGGAGGGCTTCTCTTGATGAGGCAGAATCTGAATTAGCGGTTATGGATGCGACTAGCGCGCAATTCAGGATTGAGGCCTTTCGGCTGGATGAGGCTCGTAAGTCACTCGATAGGGAAAGAGAATTTGCTCTTGGTGAGCTTAGTGCAAAAAAGGCTGAACTCACCTTGAGGGCTTGGAGTCAAATCCGAAAGGTCGCGGGGAGCATAGCAGAGGAGCAGGGGCTAGATATGGTTCACGTTCTTCCGGCGCCACTGCCTGGCCTGGAGTCAGGGCTCGAAGCAC
>DNPI01000107.1 GCA_003501525.1 Planctomycetota bacterium | reverse complement strand
CTCGCCAACACGCGAGACAACTCCCTTATCGTCACGGCAGCACCAGAAGACATGGAAAAAATTCTGGACCTGATAGCGGAGCTAGACACGACCATTGCGGAGCCAGAAACGAACTATCGCATTTACCAGCTCCAAAACATCGACGCAGAGGAACTCGCCGATGAGCTAGAGCAATTTCTAACAAGGGCCCATCAGGAAGAGCAAAGTCAAGCTACGAGATCAGGGAACTCGGGTTCTGTTGCTGCTCAAAGTCTCCAAAAAACCATCGTGAAGGCACAGGTTTCGACTAACTCTCTGCTTGTAATGGCAACCCGCACAAAGTGGGCAGAAATAGAGCGGCTCTTAGGGCAACTCGACATCCGCCAAAAACAGGTCTTGATAGAAACAGCTCTCATCGAAGTCAGCGAAGACTTCACAAAAGAGTTGGGATTTGAATTGGCCGCGATGGATTCCGAAGATCGCCCGTTTGGCTTTACTTCATTCGGAATGTCTGACCTTGTCGACAGGCTTGACGCCGACGGCAACGAGGGCACCGATGGTTTTCTTGATACCCGAGTACTTTCCGAAGACGGGAGCTACGGCGGGATGACCGCCGGAATCCTAGGCGACAATTTTGGGATTCCACTGCTTCTTCGCGCTGCGCGCAATTCGAGCAACGCAAACATTCTTTCGAAGCCTTCCATCCTAGTCTCAAACAACCAAGGCGCCTCAATGATCTCGCAGGACGAGGTGCCAGTAGCTACTCAATCGGCCGTCCAAGGAGCAGGTATTTCTACGGGCTTCTCTGAATACCAAACTGCAGGTATTACCCTGAACATCAGCCCCTCGATATCCGCGAATCACTACCTCCGCCTCTATGTTCACCTTTCCATTTCCTCGTTTGGCGGCGCCGCAAGTGGCGATTTGCCGCCGCCTAGGATTACACGGGAAGTCGAAACGACAGTCCATCTTCCGGACGGAGCCACAATGGTAATTGGCGGCATCGTCAGGGACGACATGCTTGAGGATTCCGATGCAATACCTTGGCTTTCTGACATACCAATAGTCGGGGCACTTTTCCGGAAAGACACAAGCACGAATACTAAAACGACCCTGTTTTTCTTTTGCACGCCTCGAATCCTGCACCCAGAAGATGAGTTCGACGGGCTCAGGGATTTATCCGACCAAGCGAAAGGTCGGGCCGCTGAGATCATTGGCTTAAACCGCGTACAAATCATCGACCCCGCGTACGACACCCAAGATCCGGCCGACTTCATACTCGAAGGAGCCAATGGGGAATCAGCTGGCATCCTCAATCTCTCGAGCTTTGAAAGCCCCACCTTCCTGAGTACACAAGGAGTTGTGGAGGCAAATCATGTGGGAGTAGATTCGCGAGACCTGTTTCCCGATGAAGAGAATCCACCTTCTGCACTCGAAGAAGATGCTGATGCCCCCCTAGGGCGAAATCTGCCCGAGGGAGCAGTAGGGCCTTGAGCTCCAGAGGCGGGGCCTTGGCAGCAAATCACCTGCTAACAGCGCTTGTCCGAGAAACCGGCGCCGAGGAAGGTGAGCTTAAAAAACTTCGCGACCAAGCTGAGGCTAGTGGCCAATCTTTCGACCGAGTTCTTCTGGGCCGAGGAATTGATGAGGGCGCTGTCCTGCGAGCTTTTGGAGAAGACTTAGGACTTGAATTCCGCTCGGACCTTGAAGGCGTCCGCGTCCCGCCTGAATTCACGGACAGGGTGCCCATGGCCTTTGCCCGAGCGCACGACATGGTTGCGCTAGGGTTCGCCGACGGAGTCATGGAAGTGGCATGCGCGCATCCGCTCGACGTCCATCCGCAAGACGACTTAGAAGCGATGCTGACGGGACCTATCAGCTTCCTCTTAGTGCCACGGCATGAAATTTCCGAGCTCCTAAATAGAGCTTATCGGCACAGAGCCGATGGCGTAGACGAAGCTCTCGACGACTTGGACGGTACAGACATTGCAGGGTTAGCAGCAGAAATCGAAGAGTCAGAAGACCTGCTCGATTCGGCCAACAAAGCCCCGATTATCAAGCTAGTGAACTCTGTTCTATTCCAGAGCCTGAAGCTTCGAGCTTCGGATGTTCACTTTCAACCCTATACCGACAGACTACAGGTCCGGTTTCGAATAGATGGCCTTCTCTACGACATGGAATCTATTCCCAAAAACGCCCAAGACGCCGTCATTTCCCGAATAAAAGTCATGGGCAAAATGGACATCGCAGAGCGGCGACTCCCGCAAGATGGAAGAGCCAGCATTCGCGTTGGAGACGGCGAGGTAGACGTCCGAATTTCCATTGTCCCCACTAGCTTTGGAGAGCGAGCAGTTCTTCGCCTGCTGGACAAAACTGCCCGAGCCTATGCTCTCGATCAAATAGGGCTAGACAGTATTAATCAGGAAACTGTCCGGAACTACATCTCTTATCCGCACGGCATTGTTCTGGTAACAGGGCCAACGGGTTCAGGAAAGACGACAACTCTTTATGCTTCACTGACCGAGATAAGCACCGGAGAAAAAAACATTCTGACGATTGAAGATCCTGTCGAATATCAACTTGACGGCATCTCGCAGGTTCAGGTCAACACAAAGAAAGGGTTAACTTTTTCTTCTGGGCTCCGCTCCTTCCTTCGGCAGGATCCCGATGTGATGATGGTAGGTGAAATCAGGGACCTTGAAACTGCAGAGATTGCCATTCGAGCAGCCATCACAGGCCACTTGGTTTTCTCTACTGTTCATACAAACGATGCCCCTTCAACGATAACAAGGCTGATTGACTTAGGCCTTGAGCCCTATCTCGTCTCATCATCCCTGGTGATGGTGATGGCGCAACGCCTTGTTCGCACTCTTTGTCCTTCCTGCAAAGTGCTCCGCGCTCCGAACGAAGAAGAGCAAACAAGCTTGCGGAGCATCGGAATGGACCCTGACGATTTGCCGAATGGCGAAATCGCCCACTCCCCCGGCTGCGACGATTGCTTCCAATCTG
>DNPI01000091.1 GCA_003501525.1 Planctomycetota bacterium | reverse complement strand
GTCTTTGCGATTCCAGTTAACCTTGTTTTGAATGTTCTCCTACTCCCGAAGTTTGGCGCTCCGGGAGCAGGCTATGCCACCGCAGTGGCTCTTACTTTGCAGTGTGTTGTCCTGATATGGGGCGGGAATTTGGGCGTGCCCTTTAAATGGACGCGGCTTCCCAAGCTATTCGCCCCAGGGCTAACTGCCGGAGCTGCGGCACTATTTTGCGTGAAGTTTTTGGGTGGCACCGCGTCGACACCTTTAGGCCTTATCCTGTGCATTGCTGCAGGTGTCGTCGTGGCCATTTTTGTGACGCGTTTGCTCCTTCCCGGAGAGTGGTTTCATTTGCGGCGCCATCTAGCGCGAAAGGGTAGCTAAACTTCGGCGAGTACCGCTTTCGAGTCTCGAAACAGTTCTTGCAGCGAAGCAACACTGCCTTGTCCTCTTCGCAGCGCTTGAATGCCTTCGAGGGCAGCAGCGGCGGCGGAAAGAGTCGTAATGCACGGGATACCTGCTTGGTAAGCCTCTGTTCGAATCATGCCATCGTCATGTCGGGTGACCTTGCCAAGCGGGGTATTGATAATTAGATCTACTTCGCGATTCTTAATTAAATCGACAACATGGGGTCGCCCTTCATGCACTTTGTTCACCTTTTCGCAAGGAATCCCATGCCTATGCAGCGTCTGGAAAGTCCCGCCAGTTGCGACCAAAGTGAAGCCCATTTCGGCCAGTGCTCGAGCCGTTAAAACCATCTGTCGTTTGTCAGCATCTTTTACTGAAAGAAAGACTCGCCCTTCAGTCGGGAGGGTCCTTCCAGCGGCATCGCTAGCTTTTGCGAATGCCATCCCAAAAGAAGGATCGATGCCCATTACCTCTCCAGTGCTGCGCATTTCTGGCCCTAAATCGGCCCGAGCTCCTGGGAATCGGGCAAAAGGGAATGCTGGCGCTTTTACAGCCAGATGCGTTGTAGTAGCTGGTTCAGAGACGTTGAGTTCCTGAAGAGTTTTTCCGGCCATAACCATGGTGGCGATACGAGCCCATGGGATTCCTGTGGCTTTTGCTACGTAGGGGACAGTGCGGGACGCTCTTGGATTAACTTCCAGTACATGCACGACGTCACCGCGCACAGCAAACTGCACGTTCATCAGCCCAACAACACCTAGTTCATTCGCCAATGCGCGGGTGGCTTCTTTGATTTCATCGACTAGTGAATCTGAAAGCGAGATAGGGGGAATAACGCAGGTCGAATCGCCGGAATGAATGCCAGCCTCTTCAATGTGTTCCATCACCGCGCAAATTACAACTTCAGTGCCATCAGAGACTGAATCAACATCTACCTCAATAGCGTCTTCCAGGAAACGATCGATGAGAACAGGCTTTTCCGGAGAAGCTTCGGTCGCTTCCTTCATGTACCGCGCTAGGTCCTTGCTGTCGTAGACAATTTCCATTGCTCGACCGCCAAGGACGTAGGATGGACGCACGAGAACGGGGAATCCGATTTTGTTTGCTATGGCTATTGCTTCTTCGGAGTTGGTTGCAGAGCCATTTGCAGGCTGACTAATTCCGAGTTTGTCTAACATCTTCGAAAACTGCGATCGGTCTTCTGCTCGGTCTATAGCTTCAACGGGAGTTCCGAGAATTGGGACACCGGCTTGCTGTAGCCCGTGCGCTAAATTGAGAGGCGTTTGTCCGCCGTATTGGACGATGACCCCGTCTGGCCGTTCCCGCTCACAGATGGCAAGAACATCTTCGTGTGTAAGGGGTTCGAAGTAGAGCCGGTCGCTGACGTCGAAATCAGTGGACACCGTTTCTGGATTCGAATTCACCATGATGGATTCGATACCGAGTTCTTTAAGTGCGAATGCAGCATGGACGCAGCAATAGTCGAACTCGATTCCTTGTCCAATGCGATTGGGCCCTCCTCCTAGGATGACGACCTTTTGTTCTGAGTCGACAGGGGGGATTTCTTCATTTAGGCAGTCGAAGGTTGAGTAGAAGTAAGGGGTTGCGGCCTCGAATTCCCCTGCGCAGGTATCGACAATGCGAAATCCTGGAAAGATTCCAAGCTCGCTTCTCCTCTTGCGGACATCGGGGATTGTGCTCTTTGTTGCGGCAGCGATACGGGCGTCACTGAACCCGGATTCCTTTAGGGTTTGAAGTTCGGACATATCAAAACTTTCCAGCGCCCGGCCTTCTAATGCCGCGTCTTGGAGGGCCAGCCTTTGGAGGAAAGCAAGAAACCAAGTGTCAATTCCGCTCAGTTGTTGAACGGTTTCTATGTCATAGTCAGAAAGAAATGCGTCGTAAACAGCGAAAATCCTTCCTGGGGCGGGTCTTGAAATTTTTTGGCGGAGTTCCTCTTCTGAAAATTCTCGATGTTTGCCGCTGTAGCCGATTCGGCCGACCTCAAGCCCTCTTAAAGCTTTTTGGAAGGCTTCTTCAAACGTTCGCCCAATCGCCATTGTTTCCCCGACCGATTTCATTTGTGTTCCCAGAGTCGAATCTGATTGAGGGAACTTCTCGAAGGCGAAACGGGGCATTTTGACTACTACGTAGTCGATGCTCGGTTCAAAGCATGCGGGGGTTTCTTGGGTAATGTCGTTGGGGATTTCGTCGAGGGTGTAGCC
>DNPI01000054.1:608-4774 GCA_003501525.1 Planctomycetota bacterium | reverse complement strand
GTGCTCCCATAACTTTTTTTGACAAGTTTAATGGCAAAATCATCGGCTTCTCTTTCCTGAGCCCTTGAGCGGGCGCGAAAAGCGAGGTTTAAGCCGAATGCTAGTGGTTCCGCTGCTCCTGTATGACCTAAGGCTGCGAGGGTTAAACCCCAAAGTATTCCCCGACCTACTCCTTTAAGCGTGTGGCGGTGGTGGTGGTGTCCAAGCTCATGAGCCAGAACGAATGCTAATCCGGCTTCGCTTTTGATTTCTTCGAGCAAGCTAGGTGTTATTCCGATGACGCCCCCAGGGAAGGCGAATGCATTGGGGTCAACCTCGTCCCACAGCACTAACTTAATGGGGAGCGGGCGTATGTCACCATGGCTTAAGAGCTTTGCGAGGATGGGTTTGATTTGTTCGATGGAATTGTCTTCTGATTCTTCATCGAGTAGCCAAGATCCAAACAGGGCAACCTCAGTTTCTTCGGATATGGAATCTGCGGCAAAGTCGGCGGCAATGCCAATAGCTAGCCAAATTGCTCCGACTAGCAGTAACGCACCAGCAGCTCCAGAAAGAAAAGTTCGAATGTTCGGTTGACCGCGAGAAGCATCGGCCGTTTTACTAAGCGGCCGCGGTACAAATTTCATTTCTTTAGCCAAATAGCAGTGCTGAAAGCCATTACTTCAACCGTGCCCATTCCACCGTCAGAGGACCCGGCTATCGTGGATGTTTCGACTCTGCAATTTAGGAATCCATCGGCGTCGGGCGCTGAGGCTCTCATACGCAAAATTGCTTCACGGCGTGCCCGATCTAAGAGGGAGGAATAGCTAACCATTTCGCCCCCGAAGAGTTTTCGGAGGCCAGCAAAGAATTTCTTGTAAGCGTCGACTGAGATTACAACAGACCCGACTGCTAGCGAAGATTTTTGGCAGGATTGGTCAGAGTCAATCCAGCTTGCTGAGAGAACTGGGATTTGAGCGTGACGCTCTTCTCGCTCATTGATAGACCGGTAGTGTTTTTTTTCCGCTGCTTTCCCGAACCACCAACCCAGTAGGATTATGCCGATTGGTACCCCAATCTGAATGAGCAGCCCTGCCATTTATCGATTAATCTTTACGGCGGTCCCGTAGCAAAGAATTTCGGATGCACCGGCTGCGACAGAAGATGTGGCAAAGCGGATGTTGACAATCGCATTGGCGCCTAGCTCTTCTGCCTGATCGACCATTCGGTCTATAGCTTCCGATCGCGATTCTTGAAGGAGTTCGGTGTAGGAATGGAGCTCACCTCCGACGATATTCTTTAGGCCGGCTAGAAAATCTTTGCCTATGTGTTTAGCCCGGATAGTACTTCCTTGGACAATTCCGTAGTGTTCAGAAATTTCGGAACCCGGTATTGATTCGATGTTACTGAGAATCATGACGCTAGGATAGCGCACGAGGAGACAACATTGACTGTCGAAATCACTATTACCTACGAAGGAGATCTGCGGTGTAAATCCGTTCACGGGCCTTCTGATTCTGAAGTAGCTACGGATGCCCCCGTTGATAATCAGGGGAAGGGAGAGTCTTTTTCTCCAACTGATATGGTCGCGACTGCTTGGGGATCATGCATGTTGACGATTATGGGGATTGTGGCTAATCGTCATGGCATTGATCTGGTTGGATCGAAAGTAATCGTGCAAAAGTATATGGCGACTAATCCGGTTCGTCGTATCGGAAAACTAGAGGCTTCGATTGAAATCCCTACTCCGTTGAGCTGGGGTAATCGGCAAAGGCTCCAGCGGGCGGCTGAAAATTGTCCGGTGCACCACAGCCTTGCTGACGACATTGAAAAGGTTGTTCACTGGCAGTGGACAGAACTCGAGAACGAGGCCTGATATCCTGCCACTATGGCCGTGCATCTAAGTGGGATTCAGCCGAGTGGTTTACTCCACTTGGGGAACTATTTTGGCGCTATACGGCAGCACGTTGCCTTGTCTGAGCAGAAAGGTGAACATTTCTATTTTATTGCGGATTATCACGCACTGACCTCTAGCCGGGACCCAGAAGCTCTCCGGAGCTATATCCGTGAAACTGCCATTACTTATCTCGCATTAGGCTTAGATGGAGATAGTGCGTGCTTATTCCGTCAGAGTGATGTGCCTGAAGTTACGGAAATCGCCTGGCTTTTGGGAACGGTTGCTGGAATGGGCCTTCTTGAGCGGGCTACATCTTATAAAGACAAAATCGCCAAAGGTCTGAAGCCTTCGGTTGGGCTTTTTACTTATCCCGTTCTAATGGCTTCGGATATTTTGGCTTATGGCTCCGATATTGTTCCAGTTGGAAAGGATCAGGCTCAGCACGTTGAAATGGCGCAAGATATGGCTGCTTCTTTTAATGCGGCTTTTGATGCTGAGGTTTTTCGGCGTCCTGAAATGCTTCTTTCCGAGGAGAAGTCGTCTCGCAAAGTGCCCGGATTGGATGGACAGAAAATGTCAAAATCCTATGACAACACTATCTGGTTGTTCGAAACGGGAAAACCCCTGCGCAAGGCTCTTAACCGAATTGTGACTGATTCTCGTCCGCCGACTGAGCCCAAAAATCCGGATGAGCTTCTCCTTTTTGATTTATTGCATCTCTTTTTAGATGATGGAGAGCTCCAGCAATTGAAGACAAGCGTCCGCGAAGGGGGAGAAGGAGCTCCGGGTTATGGTGATTTAAAGAACCGCCTAGCGGAGGGAATTGAAGATTGGTTTGCCCCAGCTCGAGAAAAGAGGGAGCTTCTTCTCGCTGACACGGGAGAAGTAGACCGGATTCTTGCCCGTGGTGGGGAGGTTGCTAGAGAGAGGGCAGCTTCAGTCCGCGACAGGGCTCTTGAGGCCAGTGGACTCCGCTGACGGGACTTCAATCCATTCTGCCAAAAATAAATTTGTGTCCCGTGGTTTAGCGTTCGCTCGGTTACTGGCGAAGACCAGCCTTTTGGCATCTCTGCTGAACATTGGAAATCCATCAAAGGAGGGGCAGGTAGTTACTCTTTCCAATCCTTTGCCGTCGTCGCCGATTAGATAAAGGTCGAAATTGCGGCCTTTTGGGTCGGCGAGATTAGATGAGAAAATTATTCTTCGCCCATCAGGGTGGAAGTAGGGGGCGAAATTTGCGGCCTCGTTGTTAGTGACTTGCACTTTCTGATTGCCCTTTAAGTCCATTGTGCGGATCTGGAGAGCCATGGGTTCTATTGAATTCTGGTCTAATAGAGTTTTGTATCGCGCGGTCTCTGTTTCGCTTTTTGGATGCCAGGAGCGATAAACAATTCGAGATGAATCCGGAGAGAAGAAGGGGCCTCCGTCATAGCCCAAGCCATTTGTTAATTGCTTGAGGCCTGTGCCGTCGGGTTTCATGATCCAGACCTCTAGGTCACCTGAACGCATGGAAGTGAAGGCAATCCACTGTCCATCAGGGCTGACAACAGCTTCTGCGTCATAGCCTGGTGCTGGGGCCAAGCTCGTTAGGCTTCCTGTCTCGAAGTCTCGAACCCATAAATCGTATCCCGGGTAAATTTTCCAGACGTACCCACCGGAGTAGTCGGGAGCTGGAGGGCAATTGGGGTTGTCTCCATGTGTGCTCGCAAAAATTATTCCGCGATCCTCGGGCATCCAAAAAGCACAGGTGCAGCGCCCTGTACCGGTGCTGATGCGGCGCCTTGCCCCGGTTAGGAGGTCCAGTGAGAAAACCTGGTCGCATTCCATCTCTCCAAAGGTTGCTTGGTAGACAAGTTGATCTCCGGACCAGCTGAAATAGCCTTCCGCATTTTCTCCGCCTGCGGTGAGACGGCGGATTGAACCAAAGTGCTTTTCGCCGGGAAAATGTAGGTCCTCACCATCCGGCAGACCGGATGCGGACTGTAGGCCAGCGACAATTAGCGGTAAAAGAATCATGGAATGGGGTCCCATCCACCTCTGGAGAAGGGATGGCATCTTAGGACTCTCCATATTCCGAGACTAAGGCCTCGAACTACTCCATGCTTCTCGAGAGCGTCAAGAGTGTATTCGGAGCAGGATGGCATGAAGCGGCATTTTTCAGGGCCGAGAAAAGGGCTAATGCACCAACGGTAGAGGTGAATAGGTAGGGAGAAGAGATGCTTCAAGGGTGCAGTTTATGTGCGGCCTTTTTTAAGAGTTCGAGTATTTCTTGGCTGGAGCTTTCTTGGCT
>DNPI01000054.1:0-305 GCA_003501525.1 Planctomycetota bacterium | reverse complement strand
TTCTTGGCTGGAGCTTTCTTGGCTATATGAGACTCCCGATTTGAGCGGGGAAAGCACAATGTCGAGAGCTGGGCCAGTCCATCCGCATTGCTTTGATGCTGTTCTAAATATCCTTTTTAGTCGATTTCGTGTTACGGCGGATTTGTGATATTTTTTTCCGACAGCGAGAGCCAATCGTGTTTCGCCGTTTACTAGCCCAGGTGCTGCTGCAAGTAGAATAGAGGCGCCGCGGATGCGCACTCCGACTGCATAAACGCGGTCAATCTCTTTGCGCTTGCGCAGCCGACCAAACCCGGCCGTTGCTT
>DNPI01000218.1 GCA_003501525.1 Planctomycetota bacterium | reverse complement strand
CGCGAATCATTGCGGGGAGATCGTATTGGGCGATTCTTCCGTGCCATTTCGTGTCTGTGGCTGAAGAATCGACTGTGAACCCTTCGCGGCGGATTGCTTCGCGTACTCGAGGGCCAGCTAGCCATGCTCCAGCTCGGAATGACTTCCCTAACTTAAAGCCATGTTTGGCGAGGATGTCTTTGGACTTTTTGACAATGGCCTGAAACTCATCGGTCTCATAGGCTTCGACTGAGATGTCATGTCCTATGTCGTCTCCGCTTGGCTGTGAGCGGCGGCCTTTGCCCCAGATAGTGGGTTCTGCGCGGAAAGTTATGCCTGATGCTTCAACCAGAGATTTCCATGGGTGAATGTGCAGCCCGAGCTCGTCGATTGGATCTAAAGCTCGCTGTATCTTCTCGGTGACTTCTCCCCCATCAGCGTCAGGTTTCGTGAAGTAGGCAGCATTTAAGAAGTGGGTAAGTGGCACTTCCGGATGAGCTGCTCGAAAGTCTGCAAAGGCCTGAAGGTTTTCCTCCGCTATATCTCTTCCTTCCCAGTCAACGCTGACTGCGATATGTACAAGAGGAGGAGGATCTGGGGTCATGGAGTCGTAGATGGAGTTGATTATCGCAATAACTGCGAGAAGAGCGCCGAATACCAGAGCGATGAAGAACCCCTGGCCACCGGCCGGGCCAAAGCTAAAAGGGTGCTTAGACCCAAAGCCAAAGGATTCCAGTAGGCCTTTTTTCTTTTCCGAACTGCACTTTGAGCACAACTCCACATAAAGAGGTATTTGAGCGGAACAGCTTCGGCAGATTCCGGGTTTTTCTTTGCCCCCGTCGTTCCAGGAGGAATCGGGGTTTTTCATCTTTTTATTCTCTTCGTTCCAATCCTCCTTCAGTTTTTTAAACCATTTTTTAAGCATTTAGGCTGCTCCTTTGAATTTGATACCCGGCCGCCTCAAGGGCCTTCGTTGCGAGTTCTAATTTGCTGGCTTTGAGCAAGATGTAGTCGGTGTTGTAGGTCGAAAGGGCAAAAATGCTGACTCCAGCACTCGATAGACATGATGTGATACCGGCGAGAATACCGACTAAGTCAAAATTGAGGGTGCCAAGAACTTGGAGACAGGCAAATTCGTCTTCTCTTTTTTCAGAATCAAGGTCAATACGTGAATCACAAACTATCGATAACTCCTCATCGGTTTGTGTGATGCTGAAGAATTCTTCCTGGTAAACCGCGGCGGGGACAATGCTGTTGCAGGACAGCTGGTGCACGGAATAGCTGCCAGATAACACCTTCATGGATATCGACTCCATAATCCAATTCTATTGCTCTCTGAGCAATTAAACTGCCTGCTGGTTTGATGAAAACGGCCTTCTTCCTCTTCTTTGCTTTTGTGGGATGTTCAATTCCGCTACAGGAGACGATTCACTACGAAAGGCCTGCTGATGGTGGTGATTGGGCAATGGTTGATGGGGCTCATTGCTGGCGGTGTAACACCCTTTGGGGAGACGAGGACACGGCGTATTGCGAATGGCATGAGCGTGAGCTCAACATGATGATGTACGCAAGTGGCTGCAAGAAGTGCAGATACCACGGTGCCTATAAGGACATGAAGAATCCAGAACCAGGTGTAGAGATACCCAAACCGCCTCCGCCGATTCTGCCTCACTGAGTCCTGCGGTTACCCTCTCTGCAGTAGGCCTCTTGTGCTTTATACTTCGCGCATGGATAAATCAGGCAACGGCAAATATCAAGCTATTGAAGTTCTCAACAAGATAATGGAGATAGAGCTGGCAGGGGTGGTGCGTTATACGCACTACTCTTTGATGATTTATGGATATAACCGTATTCCAATTGTTGACTGGCTAAAAAGCAACGCTCAAGAGAGTTTGACCCACGCGCATCGGGCTGGAGAGCTGGTAACGCTTCTTGGGGGGCATCCTTCTTTGCGCATCGGCCCTCTGCTCGAGACGGAGCAGCACGATATTGGGGATATCCTTCGCGAAAGCCTTGAGCATGAAAACGAGTCTCTTAGGGCGTATTACGAATTGCTAAAAATCTCCGAGGAGCACGAGATAACCATCCTGGAAGAATTCTCGCGGGACATGATTGTCGCCGAGGAGCAACATCTTGATGAAGTTAACAAGATGCTGAGGAAACCGGGCGAAACAGAAGTCTTCAAGGGATAGTCAGGCTTTTGTTGTGGGCGGAGCTCGCCGCGCCCTATGCCCTCCAGAGTTTTTTCTGGTGGTGACACTCCCGTGACATTTGAATCTGTTTTGGCCTTAGTGTTTGGGTAATTCCCCGTCCAAGCGGGCCAAAAACATGAAAACAATAGTCACGGCTTTTTTAGCTCTCCTTCCCCTCACCAATTTGGCGGCGCAATCTGCTGAAGTTCCGCAGTTAGAGATTTCTGGTTTGTACGGTGGCACCGATGTTGATGTTCTTGTGAGATCAACTGAAGCAAACCAGCCGGCCATGGTTGTATTCGGCCAGCCAGCAGCGATTGTCAATCCGCCGCCAAATCCGCTTCAGTTGGTCACATCGACCAAGGTCTTTCGTGGTTCTACCGATGCGGCTGGCGAGTACTCTTTTTCCGTGCCTATTCGTGCCCAAGGTTACTCCGGGGTGACGATATTTGCTCAATGTGGAGTTAGGCATCGCGATGGGCATTGGCTCGCGAGCGGGCGAGTTGCTCTCTTGGGAGAAGCGAGCGAGGATGCGTCGTGGTCTGATGCCACGAGTGATTTGCCGACCTTTGCCAGTTTGTCGGGAACAACTGATGTGGCGACCTTTGACTATGACCGAGATGGTGACCTTGACATTCTTACTTCGGACACCGGAAGCATCATGACGGCGCCTGGCGGTGTTCGTCTTTACCAGAACGATGGTGCTGGCGTTTGGACGGACATGTCATTTGCCTTTGCTCCTCAAAGGTCATCTTGGGCTCTTTGCACGGGTGACTTTAATGGCGACGGGAACCCGGACTTTGTGATTGGTGGAACGGAGCTTGACCCCACTACCTCTTTCTATATGGGAA
>DNPI01000180.1:2267-4285 GCA_003501525.1 Planctomycetota bacterium | reverse complement strand
AGAAAGGCCATTGGCTCGCGAATTTTTCCACTTTGAATTTCATTGAGCCAGCCGACGCATCCCGCAGAGGGAGAAAGAATCGCGTCTAAATCATCTGAGAACGATTTTAGTGTTTCATTAGCGAGCGAGCGTCCTTCAGTGCCGGCGCCTGAATGGCCATGAAGGGCGCCGCAGCAGGTGGGCTGATGCGGGATTACGATTTCAAACCCTTGTGCATTTAACAGTGATGTGAGGTTGCGCAAAGTTGCACCAAAAAACTCTCCGTTTACACATCCGATATGGAGACCGATTCGGCCGCGGAGCTGTTTATGCGCGGGCTTGATAGTTTTTTCTGGGCGCCACCGAGATGGATGTGAGGGTATGGACCCAGCTCTTCGGGCCAAGCCTCTTGGAGCCCACCTTTCGGTGATGCGGAGAATACCTAGAGATTTTGCTAGGCGAGCTGCGACACCTAGAAGACGAAGCCGCCAGGGTGTGGCTAGTGTCGCAAGTAACCTAGATGCTGCTGCAGGGCCTCGCTGGTTTTGCCAATGCGACCACGCTTCGTGATATGGCACTTGAGATGGGCAGGCTGGTTCGCAAGCACGGCACAGTAGGCACCGTTCAAGGGGATCTGCGGCTTCTTCGTCTTTTAATCGGCCTTCTTGAACAGCTCGCAGAAGAGCTAATCGGCCGCGCGGGGAATCAGCTTCAGATCCAGAAACTTTGTATGTAGGGCAAGAATCGAGACAAAGCCCACAGTGGACACAGTCGAGTAGTCCTGGGAAATCTTTGAGAGAGTCTGCTTGGTTAATCATTCCTGGCCTCCCCAAAAGGCTTTACCCCTGGCGCGCAAGCTTCGGCTAATTTTTCAAGCCAAGGAGAACGATTGTGTGGAGGAACAAGATGGCTTCCTTCCGGATTTTTTTGCGGGGGAGTAGCTAGAGCAATTTGGCCGCCGAGTGGGTCCCAAGCTATGGGGGAGAGCCCAATCGGGATTTTTTTGCTGGGTTTGACATGTAGCCGGAAAGGCGCCGTAGAAAATTTTTGGATTACTGAATCCAGCCCTTGGCGAGCTTCTTCTGGGTCGACGCGGTCTCCAGGTAGATTTGGGTTGGGTTTGTGTTCGAAAATGGCCCACCCTCTAAAGGGTTGCCCTTCGAATACGAGCACTCGAGCTTCGTCAAAGCCAGCATTGGCAATAAGGTCGGGCTCACTCAGAGACAGCGCATGTATTTCTCGAGGTCGACTACGTAGTCGCACAGTTAACTCAGTGCACGCGGCGAGCCTTCCTCGTGATCCAAGAAAAAGACGCGTAACATCATAGCCAGCTACTGATTTCACAACCTTTGCGCCTGTAATCACTGGGGTCGCATCGGCGAGTATCCATTTTCCTCCCAGTATTTGGTCACGTGGTGGTCCATACCGATGGCGCAGAAGAGATAAATCAGGGGCAAGGAATAGCCCTCCAAGGGTTCCACTGTCCTGGTTCGGAGAGAGGGTGCCCAGTTCCAGCCCGAAGCCTTTTAAGGCCTCATCGAGTTGACCTGCGGTAACTCCCGGTTGTAGCGTGCAGGTGAGGTCATCTGGTTGAATATCCACAATCTGGTTGAGCCGAGACATGGAGAGCCACTTGGGTGGTGATGCTTCTAGGTCATGTCGATCGATTCGGCTTCGGTTCCCGCATGGCAGCAAACTTCCACCATCGCGCAGCGACTGGCGGATTGCTTCAATCGTTTCGCCGGAATTGTTGGGAGTGAGGACTTCTGTCACTGCGAGCCTCCTGCGACGCCCCCGTGGCGATGAAACGCTTCTGCGCAACTCCTCCGAAGTGGCAATCCTTTGCCTGGATTCAGCAGGTCTGCTGGATTAAAGGCTTGCCGCAATCGCTCCATTAGTGCGAGGGAATCGGAATCGAATTGTTCGTTGAGCAAGTGTTCTTTTTCGAGTCCTATGCCGTGTTCTCCTGTTAAAGAACCGCCTAATTCGAGGCAGCGTCGAAGGATTTTTGCACCAGCTTCTTCAACCGCGCGTACCTG
>DNPI01000180.1:0-1859 GCA_003501525.1 Planctomycetota bacterium | reverse complement strand
ACATCTTTTTGTATGTCTTCGACAAAGGTCATGACTTCGGCGAGCTTCGAACGAGGTACGACTCCATCCATTACATAAGTATCAGGCCCAAGCCGCCCTAATGCGCCCCCTGCACCTTTGCGTGCTTTCCAAAGCAGTTTACGTTCCTGCTCGTTCTCGGCCCGGCGGCATTCAATTGGGTTCCGTTCTTTAAGAAGGGCTTCAATCGAGATGGACTCTTCTTGGATTTTTAGTTCTGGACCTTCAATCTCTACAAGAAGAACGGCGCCGGCTTCGCGTGGAAGACCCGCTCGGAAAGTCGAATCTTCAACAGCCTGAATGGCGAGATTGTCCATTACTTCAAGTGCGACAGGGGCGAGCCCTTCAGCAACAATTGCTGAGACGGTTTCGCATGCTGATTGCATGCTTGGATATGAAGCTAAAAAAGTCTCGACAGCTTCTGGGATCGGGAGGAGTCGAACTCCAATGCTCGTGGCGATTGCCACAGTTCCCTCAGATCCTGTCAGAAACCCTCTCAAGTCGAGGTCGTCTTCGCCTGAAGGATTCCCCCAAACTTCAATTGCCCCGTCAGGTAGGACTACTTCTACCCACTGAATATGGTTTGTAGTCGTACCGTGCAGGAAACACTGGGGACCTCCCGCATTTTCTGCCAAGTTGCCGCCAATTGTTGAGACCATTTGGCTTGCGGGATCAGGGGCATATCGAAGGCCATATTGCTTAGCCTCTCGCGAAAGGGCTGCATTGACGACTCCTGGCTCGACGGTAGCCAGCCGTTCTTCAGGGATAATCTCAATAATTTTGTCCATCCGGGCAAGCGCCAAAATGACTCCTCCTTCCGGGACAAGCGCGCCGCCAGAGAGCCCTGTTCCAGCACCGCGGGCAGTAAAAGGAATGCCTTCTTGGTGAAGAACGCGAACGCAAGCGGCAATCTCTTCTCCAGTTTTAGGAAGAATGATGGCGCTCGGCTTGGACCTAAATAAGGAAAGGGCGTCTGATTCATAGGCGAGGACTGACGCAGGGTCATCAAGGACAAAATCTTGGCCGACTACTTGTCGTAGTCTGTCGATGTTGTTGGTCAAGATTCTCGGAGTCGGATTCTTGGAATCCAGCGAGGCGTCCGCTCTTTGTAATCGGTGTATCCTTCACCAAACCGGAGTTCGGAATCTCGTTCACCCCATGGGGAAGCGGCGAAAAACCACAGGGCCATTACGATCCCAAGAACCAACCGATCAAGGGTTACGGCCGGCATTCCAATCAAGAGGAGCAGAAATCCGAGTTTTACTGGTTGTCGGAGCCAGGAATAGGGGGGAAGAGCAACAAACTCCGGGCGAGGTGCTTTTCGACCCGTTTCGAGTGCGTTTAAGTAAGTGAATCCTAAAAAGCGGCCAATGCCAGACACGAATAGTGCCCACATCGTAAGAAGAAGTCCTGCTGCTTGGGTAACGCGCGCGAGAACTTTGAAAAGGTCTTCATGTTTCCACAGAAGTGGCCCACAAGTCTCCCACTGTAGTGCTAGCGTCGTGAGTGTTATGCCGGTAATTAAGATGAATAAAGGCCGTTCTCCTTCAGGTCCCAATGGGCGATTAATCCAGCGTCTCCCAAAGCCACGGGAGAGCATGCTATGGGAAAGAATAAAAACCAAGAGTAGGCCGACATCCTTGAGGAGTGGCGCCCAGGAGAAAATTGCAACAGAAGCCTTTTCGACTCCATTGAGGAGTCGCAGCCATCCAAGGAATCCAGCAATTCCTAATAAAGGTCCAATTAGAAGCCACAGTGCGACGCCTGGTCGAGCTTGAGACCCAGGGTCAAATACCTCCTCCGGGTCGAGGTCCTCTGGGACCGGTTCGACCCGGCGGTTG
>DNPI01000067.1 GCA_003501525.1 Planctomycetota bacterium | reverse complement strand
TTGCGAATCTTATCCCGCAAAGTACTACCATCAATGGCATCCATAACCAAAACAGGACGACCGTCTTTCTCGACAATCCCTCTTAGGTTAGGAACCCCACGATCGCTGGCGGACTTGAGCATTTCTGCCTCGGCGAGAATCAGCTGATCCACTTCACTCGCATTGAGGACCTCGGGGCGAGCCCCCGCAGCGGGGTCTAAGAAAAGTGCTTCAGCCGGGGTTTCGTCTGGGCTAACCCTCGAAGGATCCCGCTCCGCTGTCACCTGCTCAAAACGGGGCACAAAGCTCCCGCCTCCACTGTTGTCCCCAGCCTTAAGAGCGGAGTGATTGCCCTCTGAGTCAGTAGCGAGAAAGACTTGAGCAAAGGCTCCTCGTCCGAGAAAGTCGACTACTTCCCAGTGGCCGATTTGATGTCCGTTTTTGATTTCAAGCATGGCTTATTAACCTCCAGTATTATGTCGGTCAAATTGCCCATAAAACTGAAATCGAAATAGGACATTCTGAAGCAATTCCCTAGACTGCGCCTCCATATTCAATGGGTACGCCGATGATAGAAATGCAACTTCCTGCTGAACGCCCAGAAGAAGCCGACGCTTTTAGGGCAGCGGGGAAAATCGCCGGGCAAGCCCGGAAATTAGGCGCTTCGCTCATTCAACCTGGCGTCCGACTCGAAGAGGTTGTCCTCGCAGTGGAATCTTTTATCTGTGAGCAAGGCGCTGGAATCGGCTTTCCTGCACAAACAAGTCGCAACCACGTTGCAGCCCACTACTGCCCACGGCCCGGTGACCCTTCTGTGTACCTTGACGACGATGTCGCAAAATTAGATGTAGGAGTCGTTATTGACGGATATCTCGCTGATACTGCCCAAACTGTTTATTTGGGTAATGACCAAAACATTAAAAATCTTGTAAGAGCTTCATCGGCGGCTCTTTCCGCCGCTATAGCAGTCGCAGGGCACGGAGTCCCTGTACGGGACTTAAGCAAAGCCATAGAAGCGACAATTCTCCAACACGGATTTCGCCCGGTATACAACCTCACTGGCCATGGCATCGCACGCTGGCGAGTCCACACCCCTCCATCTGTGCCCGCCGCTCCAGATCCTGGGCAGAAAGACATCCTCCAAGCAGGAATGGTTATCGCAGTCGAACCTTTCACAACTAACGGAAAAGGTCACGTGCACGATGAAGGAAGAGCAGAAGTATTCATGCTCTCACGCGAACCTCGGAAAATGAAAGGCATTCACCCTGAAGCCTGGGCCGTAATCAAACAGCTCAATGGCCTTCCGTTTGCGCGACGAAGTTTCGAAAATCGCCTTTCGCCTGATGACCTTGACGCAAGCTTAATGCGCCTCATCCGGACTGGCTGCATAGCAGCTTATCCACCGCTAGTTGACCCAGACCCACAGGTGCGCATTGCACAAACTGAACACTCCTTGCTCATTACTCGAGAAGGAGCCGAAGTCCTAACTCTGTAGCCGTTAAGGCTGATGGCCCGCCAAAGCCTCTTGTATTCGAGCCTCAGCAAATCGATCCGCAGCAACAGAAGTGCAAATTTTTTCTTCTCGAGCCATCTCGAGAATTGATTTCATGTTGACACGAATGCTTTGGACGCGATTAAAGGCGCGCTCCTCGCTATAGCCTCCAGGGACTAATTCGTTATAAACGTTTATAAGCCCTCCCGCGTTAACAACGTAATCCGGCGCATACTTAATACCCCTGTCCCGTAATTCTTCTCCATGCCGAGCCTCAAGCAACTGATTGTTGGCCGCCCCACAAACAATTTTAGCTTTGAGCTTCGGTATCGTTTCATCATTCAGGGATCCCCCCAAAGCACAGGGAGCAAAAATATCGCAATCGATTGCATGAATTTCATCAGGATCCACCACAGTCCCACCTATCTCATCCGCCACTCGCGCAGCTGCCTCCCCCCGAATATCAGCCAGCACAACATTGCCTCCATTTTCAGCAATAAGTTTGGCGTATATGGAACCCACTGCACCCACTCCCTCAACCGCAACTGTTTTGCCAGCAAGTTCGGCACTTCCGAAAACATCCTCAATAGTCGCCTGTAAACCGAGGAAAGTGCCCATCGCAGTAACAGGAGAAGGATTACCCGATTTCCCTGCTAGCCCGACTACGTGTTTAGTTTGTGTTGCAACAATCCCCATATCCTCCACCTTGGTGTTGACATCCTCCGCCGTAATGTAAGAACCACCAAACGAATCGACAAAATCGCCCATTGCCTCAAAAAGGGCGGTCGACTTAAAGGAAGTATCTCCCAAAATCACAGACTTGCCCCCCCCCAGATCAAGCCCCGAACAAGCGGCTTTGTATGTCATGCTTCGAGACAATCGCAAGACATCCGTTAAGGCTTGAGCCCTAGATTCATAGGGCCACAAGCGCATGCCGCCAAGAGCGGGCCCTAAAGCTGTACTGTGAACCGCGATAATGGCATGTAACCCAGAAGCAGTATCGACGCCCCGGCAAACTCTCTCATAACCTTCGGCCGGAATTTCAGTAATTTGGAGCATGTGTAGAAGAGGCGAAAAGGAGTTCGCGCCACATTATCGCTGTCCCCCCAGAAACAGTCCATGCTAGAAATAACAAGACCCTTAGCGGGGGCTTCCTGTCACAGGAACCCGGCAATAACGAGATGGAAGGAGTACCAATACCCGTAAACTGAATCTATGACTTCGGGAAGCATGCGACTCGGCCACTTAGAAATCCCACTCTTCTCTCTACACGACAACAAAGAAGCCTGGTCCCAAGACGGAGAATTCCTTGCGGCCCAAGCGCTTGCCCCTCTCGCAAGCCTCCCCCTAAAACACCGTAAACAACTATCGCTTATTGCAGTTGGGCCTGGGGCCGCAACAGGGGTTCTCGCCGCCGCCACGCTCAGATTGGGGACAGTAGAAGCGTCCCTTCACCCGGACAGCCAACAAATATGCACCAAAGCATTCTCAGACCCCGACACATTCACACTCTTCGAACAAGTGTCTTCCTTGCCCAAAGGCGCTAAGCACCATCGAGCATTGCTAGCCATGGGTGGCACAGTCCCAACTAGCCGCGATTGGGATCCGCTAGTTTCCAGGTTGCGCCACGAGGGCCAGTTGATTGTCTCCGGAATACCTAGGAAAAAACAAGGAGACATTCTCGAAGATTTAGCTGCCGCTGGCATGTCTCTACGCGCAGCCGGCCAAAGGGGGGAACTAGCCTTTCTCGCTGGCTCCCTCGAAGGTGCTCCACGGTTACG
>DNPI01000152.1 GCA_003501525.1 Planctomycetota bacterium | reverse complement strand
ACCCGGCCGTTGCTTTATTCCCTTCGAGTTCACTCATGCCTTCTACCCTAGCCATCGCTGCCTTCAGAGAAAACCGGACTATTGGAAACTATCTTGGATAATTTGAACAACACTGACTCTGTGCATGGCCAACTTGATAATTGGATTCTTGCAGACGGAATGCCAATGGTTGTCGATTTGGAGAAATCGTTGGGAGCGAAATTGCATGATTCGCGGACTGGTAAAGACTATTTAGATTTCTTTGGATGCTTTGGGTCAACGCCGATTGGATGGAACCATCCAAGCCTGCGATCTGTGGCTTTTCAGGAAAAGGCTTTTGGGGCTCTGGCGAATCGGCCCTCGAATTCCGACCTTTATTCGGAAGAAATGGCGGATTTCGTTCAAGCTTTTGGAGAAAAAGCGGTTCCCGAAGGGTGGAATCATCTTTTCTTTATAGATGGGGGGGCGCTTGCTGTTGAGAATGCCCTTAAGGTTGCATTCGACTGGAAGGTACGTAAAAACCGTGCAGCCGGGATGGAGGGTGAGGTTGGAACCCGTGTTATCCACTTTGAGCACGCCTTTCATGGCCGATCTGGCTATACATTGTCGCTAACCAACACTCTTCCGGACAAAATCTTAAATTTCCCGAAATTCCCTGATTGGCCTCGTCTCCCTAGTCCCGCGCTGAATTTCCCGGAGACGGAAGCGGCGATTGCGGATGTTGAAGCGGCAGAGGCGAGCGCTCTTGAGCAACTCGACCACATTTTAGATTCGCAAGGCCCTGAAATTGCGGCATTGATTCTTGAGCCCATTCAATGTGAAGGAGGGGACCGCTACTTCCGACGTGAATTTTTTGTCGCATTGCAAGATAGGTGTCGTGCAGCGGATGTGCTTTTCATCTTGGACGAAGTCCAAACAGGTTTTTTTACTACTGGTAAACCGTGGTGTTTTGAGCACTATGATCTGGAGCCAGACATAGTTGTCTTTGGAAAGAAATCCCAGCAATGTGGGATATTTGCTGGCCCTCGCGTTGAGGAAGTTGAAGACCATTGCTTTGCGATGTCGAGTCGCATCAATTCGACGTGGGGTGGGAATTTGGTTGACATGATTAGAGCAACCGAAATTCTTTCCGTGGTTGAGGCAGAAGGTCTTGCCGAGAATGCTGCCACACAAGGAGCTCTGTGGAAACAAGGGATGCTTGATTTGGCGAAGGGCTATGACCAAGTTACCAACGTTCGAGGATTGGGCTTGATTATGGCCTTTGACTTACCCAAGGGCTCTGCGCGCGACGCTTTCTTGAAATCAGCGGAAAGCGAAGGGCTCCTTGGCCTTAGTTGCGGGCCTCGTTCCGTTCGCTTTCGCCCACACTTGGCGGTTACCGCCGATGATGTGAATCAGTGCCTGGAAATGACAAGCACTGTCCTTGCTTCAGCTTAGGGGAGGCGATTGCCTAGAGGCCCTTCCCAGGGAGGGTGTGCCAATGCTCGATTAGCCCATCAGGGCCTTGAGGTCCGAAGAGCGCGTTTCGCATGGATTCAATGGCATCTTTTATGCCCGGATTGCTCGATTGCGTTTGCGCTTTTTCGAGATGGGGGAGAATGAACGAAGCATCCCGTCCTCTCTCTGCTTCGCGCACAGCCTTGGCTAAAGTCCTCCAGGCCCGGACGGTGTCTCTCCAAGCTGGATCTCCCTCTAGAATTTTTCGTTCCTGTGGGACGGAATTTGCAGCAGCTGTGCCAGGGAATTTTGTCTCCAAATAGAGGAGTAGGCTCGAGGCCTTTGCTAGATACCTAGATTCCTTTGCTGCGCGCGAGCCTATTAGGCTTTGCTGCGCTTGACTTTCTAAGGCTGCAAGCAGGGTCTTTCCTTTGCGGACTTCGGGGTCGAAATCAGCATCGAGAGCTACCAAAGGGATTAGGATTTCTAATGCAGTTTTCGTGTTCCCAGATTGAAGAAAGTCTTCAACTTTTGCGATGGAACTTTTGAGGTCTACAAGCTCAGCCAATTTCCGGTTCTCGACGAGACTCTTTATAGGCCCATCGAAGTAAGTCTCTGGGTCTCCCGGCATCCACCCAACTCCTGCTTTAAGGCCGGGACTTCCCTCCCAAGCGACTTTTCCGTCTACATCTAGAAGAATGATTCGGGGCATTCCCCACCCCCCGTCCTTTACGTTATAGGCCTCAAAGGTTTGCATTGAATCGTCCAGGGCAACATTGACGCCTTCCAGGGGGTGTCCACTAAGCCAGGACAGCGTTGAAGCTGCAGTGTTGCTGTTATCGACTACTGCAACCCATCGCACTCCAAGTGCGGAGTATTGATTTTGGAGATGTGAATAGTAGGCAGCCACGGGAATGAACTGGTCTTGTTGTGGTGTCCAAAACACTAAAACAGCCGGCCGACCTCGGAGTTCCTCTAAGGTTAGAGGTTCACCCTGAATCCAGTCAGAGACTTGGAGCGGAGGCGGTACCTGACCAGAGAACACACCAGGAGCACGCAGCTCGGGGTTCTCGGCCCTTTGCTCCATTGCGATTTCGCGTTCGATCCGTGCGGCGGGGTCATGTGGGTCCCGGGCGAGAATCCGAATGTTTTGGTATTGGACCTTCCCGACTCCTCCGATTAATCCGAAAGCGCCCTGCAGGCTGTCTCGGGAAGGCATTTTTCTGCTTAGGAGATAGTGCCCATTAAAGTGGATGTCGACCGTGTCTCCGACCACATCGACCCGAAGTAGGTTCCAGGGCGTTTTAAGATTGACCTGCGTGTGGTCGTGGTAAGTCCACTCGGACCCATGCTTGGTGCTAACGTCGAGGAATCCCTTGGTGGGTGACGACTTTTGGCCGGGATGGATTACTGCTGCATGGGTGTTCTCTGCATCTTTGCGGCCAAAACAAATTCCACCCAATGTCGCCTCGGAGCCGAATTGGATTTCTGCTTCAATAGAGAAATCGGCATCGAAAAGAACGTCGCAAGCTAACTCATTAGTGAGAAATACACCCTCGCCTAGTGAGGGGTCTTCGCGCACTGCGGATTGGATTTGTCGTCCATAAGGTTCAAAAGACCCTTCACCTCCTGACCAACCCTCCAGGTCGAACTCGTTGTAGGCGACTCTCCATCGTGCGAGGCTTAAGCCACTTTCACGGGCAACTTTAGAGTAGAAGTCGAGTGCAGCTGGCATGGAAAAGTTGGCACTCATTCTGCGCGCGATTTCCATTGCCATCCGTGGCATCCCCCTTGAACGATATTCCTGCGCAAGTTCTAAGCCCCTTTCTTGAACCTCCTCTTTGAGTTTTTCATGGCGTCTAAAGAGCGGGTCGAGCTTTCGTATTTTTTCCCGCGCCTCTGGATATCTAGGGTCATCCGTAGTTCCACGTAGTTCCATTTCTCGAGCAAAACTCGTAAAGAGGGCTAATGCGCGATCCTTTTCCTTCTGCGCTTCGAGGACCCCTGCAAGCTTCCAAAGAATTTCGGGATCCTCAGGGGAATGAAGGAATGCTTCATCGAAGAATTCTTCAGCTAGGCCTAGCTCCCCTTGTTCTAGTGCTTGCTTACCGAGGTCAAAGTTACTCTTCCCAGCAGCTTTTTTGCCGAGCTGAACATCACGGAGATCTAAAATCCAAGCCCGCCAGATGGCATCTAGTTCATCAATACTGGCAACAGGTGATAGCTTTGCTTGTAGGACGATATCTTCGAAATGGGGGACGCGACGGTCTTTCCCAAGGTGGCCTGCGCCCGAAAGATAGTACTCATGTAGTGTGTCCCGATAGACCGGTTGGCCGGATTCTGGGTCCCGGTAGTTGTACAAGAAGTAAACGACTGCCCAAGTAGGGGCATACCAAGGTGGCCCCCATTGGTATTGGTTCTCCACTAAAATCCTGAAAGTCGGAGCTCGCTCCGGCGTAGCCCATTCTCCGGTTTCGTCGCGAACTCCATCCGCGTGGTCGGTCATCCAACCGTTCTCCATGCGGCTGGCAACGGGAAAGAGGCGATGGGTGGCAACCTCGTTCCAGCGCACTTGCCCATTCGAGAGAATGGTGCACCCTTCAAAGAAAGAAGCGTAGGCTTCGTTTAACCAACCGGGGACTCCTCCGCGGCCTGTGAGGCCAACAAATTGATGAGCAGCTTCGTGGAAGAGAGTCCCGTACATCTGGCGGACTGTTTCTTCTCCGGAAACACCGCCAACGTAAGTCTCGACGTGTGAGCCGGTGTAATGCCCACCGGACCATTCCACGGGAGGTCCTATTCCGAGTTCTAGGTATTCATCTCGACTTTTGAAAACGTGAACGGTCACTCTTGGGGTGGGGTCTCCGTCCTCTTTGTAGCGGAAAAACTTTCTATAGGCCTTGTTCATTTGCTCCATCGCAATAGAAGCTGTTTGGAGAATTAAGAAACCAGCGTCCGTCCGGTAACTGTAGTTTTCACCATCTTTTCTCCAGGCGGTCTCCCAAGTGGAGTGTTTAAGGTCTTCCTCGGCAATCCACTCGGGATCGGCCCCAAAGGTTGGGTCAGTTCCGGCATAAATGTCTTCAGTGGCTAGATCTTTTCCTCCCTCTCTGCGTATTGACTTTATGCGATTATGAGCTCCTATGTCGTAAGGGTTGACATGCAAGATTTCTTCCAAAAGGCCCAGCGCCGCGTGAAATCGCTTACGACGGGAATGTTCTTTTTCAATGCCCCGCAATCCATCGATGTAGTTCTCGACAAGGGAAGTAAAAGTTTCCGCGCTGTAATCAACTGCTATGAGTGCTTCTTCAATTCGCTTTTCCTCTTTACGCGAAGGAGCCGCGTCTCTGTCTTTGGCTGCCCTAGCGGTGGAAGCGACTTCGAGCCATTGGTGCCAGCAATAGGCGGCCATGTCACGATCTCCAGCCATGAGTGCTAGCTCCGCACGTAGGTCGAGAGCTTGATAGTGACGATCATCCCTCTCGAGAGCTTTGTCGACTGCTACGCAGGCTGCTGCCACGTTGCCTTCGGCTTTTAGTCGTACGGCATCGCCTAAATACTTGTCGATGAAACGATTTCCGCCTCCTCCAGGAAAGCCGGTAGAAGTTGCGATTGCGGCGACAGTGAGCAGTGCAGCCAGAACGCGGAGGGTTGGTTTCAAATTTAGGGGCGTACAGAAGGAGCTGAGCGGCGGCGGAGTTGCCCGCAAGCGGCCTCTTCCTCTCCGCCAAGGCTTCGGCGGAGTGTTACTGACAAGTTGGCGTTCCTGAGCACTTCAGCAAACGCCAGTTGGCGTTCTCGAGAAGGTCTCTTGAACTGCAGCTCGCTAACCGAATTGTAAGGGATTAAGTTTATATGTAGGCGCCGGCCAGCGAGGAGAGTTGCCAGTGACTTTGCCTGCTCAACTGCGTCATTGACCTCATTTAGCAGTACATATTCAACGGTGTACTCGCGGCCAGTTCTCCCGAAAAGGTGATCCGCTTCATCAAGTGTTTCTCGGACACCTCGAAGACGGACTCCAGGGATTAATTCATGGCGTAAATTGTCTTCGGGGGAATGAAGTGATAGAGCTAGATTTATGGGGCGTCCCCATGCTGCTAGCGCGGGAAGAGTTCCTTTTGGTGCGACTGTCGAAAGTGTGATTCGCCGCGCGCTCATTCCTAATCCAGCTGGTTGTATGAGAGTGTCCAGCGCTTTCAAGACAGCATCTAAATTGTGGCCTGGTTCGCCCATTCCCATCACCACCAATCGACCGAAGTCTCCTTGTGTCTCACGAAGGGAAAAGACTTGCTCAAGTATCTCCGAAGGAGCAAGGTTGCGTTCGAGGCCATCAAGGCCGCTAGCGCAGAAAGTGCATCGAACAGGGCAGCCTACTTGTGAGCTGACGCAGAGCGTGCGCCCCTTAGTCCCAGGCATCCCAACGGCCTCGACACGGGCTCCGTCTGGAAATGCAAGGAGGACCTTGACAGCGCCATCGTCAGCTTTGTGAACCTTTTCCAAGTTGGCAATGGTCAAAGGGGATTCTTGTTGAAGCCGATTTCTTACGGCGATTGGGAGGTCGGTCATGAGCTCCCAGGAATAGACCCCTTTTTGGAATACCTGGCGAGAAGCTATTTTGCCTTGGAAGGCCTCTAGTCCTTTCTTCTCAAACCAGCTAGGCCAGTCGGAGGGGGGGATATCCAGAAGACGAGTCATTTTGGGGGATAGGCGACAGCTTCGTAAATCTCTCTCGCCCATTTCTCGGCCGTGTCACCGTTGGGAGGGTTAACGCCTCCCACTCCTTTGTGTCCGCCACCACCAAACTTTTTCATGAGTTCGCCGAGATGGGGGCCTGATTGAGGTCTATTCCACGGATTGCTTGCCGCAGTGATGTGATTTCCAGCTCGAGTGGGGATTAGGGTAACGGCGTAGTTGAGTTCGGGGTACAAAAAGAAAGGTGCAAACCTTTCTCGACGTATTCGAGGGGAACGCAGGTCGGCAAGCATTGCTACATCAGTTCGCTCGACCATGGTGGTAGGGAATAGTTCAAGAGCGGCATCCCGATTTCGTTCGGCCCTCTGAGCGCACTTTTTAACTTCGGAGTCATCTGCGACGTGATCGAGAGGTGCAGCCTTCATGAGCCCGACCAGTCGATCATGAAAAGCAGTACTTGGTGCACAATTTAGGGCACGGTTGATTTGAAAGGGTGCACGCCTGTCAAAGAGTGCTTCTTTTGCTGATGCGTAGGCAGCGGCATCAATGATGTTTGACCAGTGCACCAATTCTGTAAAGCGCTTGGGCATCTCCCAGCTCCAATGAGTAATTGCGTGCTTTGCAATGATTGGTGGGCATGAGGGGGAATCTGGGTCGAAGGCACGGGTGGAGTCGGCTCGAAAGTTTCTTTCGTCAGCCTCATCGAGAAACGTTGTCGGGTGGTGGTCGAACCAGTACAGAGCTCGCGGGTGAAAGTGAAAATCTACAACTGCAAATTTTTCGCCCGCAGCGAAGGTTGCCCATTCCAGGGTTCGGTGAAAGTTGACTCCGGACCATGTGATGTCCGTTTCTAAATTCACATCCTCGAGTGCTTGGGCCAGTATGGCGGCGGAGGCCATCCCATCGAAATCTCGATGGAAGTAAATCTTGAGGCTTTCGCCTAAGTGTGGAGCGTTTGACTCGTGAGGATTAACCATGCCCGGCAGTGGGCTTAGGCGGATTCGCGCTGTTCGTTTGATTCTCCGCCTTCAAGTAGAGCGTGGACATTCCCACTTTTAATCATTTCTGCCGTGATAACGAACTTCTTTCCTTTTTCTTTGTGCTCTGGAAGGGTGAACATGATTTCGCGGAGAGTGTCTTCCAAAATAGAACGCAGGGCACGCACTCCGGTGTCTCTATCGAAGGCAGTGTTTGCAATTTCTTGAAGGGCTTCCTCTGTGAAAGTTAAGGTGTGGCCTTCCATCTCGAAATAGACTTGGTACTGGCGCACCATTGCGTTTCGGGGCTCGGTAAGAATATGGACAAGGTCCTCTGCACTCAGCGCGTGTAGATGGACGTGTACTGGAAGGCGGCCTACGAATTCGGGGATTAATCCAAAGTCGATTAAATCTTTAGTATCGAGCTGGGGAATGAGGCGATCACGGTTTGTTAGGTCAGCGATCTCGCTTTCTTCCGTTCCGTGCTGAAATCCAATTGCGCCTTCACCCACCCTGCGTCCAATTATGTCTTCAATCCCGGAGAATGTTCCGCCGCAAACGAAGAGTATCCCAGTTGTGTCGAGTTGAATGCAGGATTGTTCCGGATGCTTGCGGCCACCTTGTGGCGGAACATTTGCAGTGGTGCCTTCCAAGATTTTTAGCAAGGCTTGCTGTACGCCTTCACCACTTACATCTCGTGTAATGCTGACGTTTTGTGTAGTTCGAGAAATTTTGTCTATTTCATCTATGTAAACAATACCTCGCTGTGCTCTTTCGATGTCAAAGTCACATGCTTGCAAAAGTTTGAGAAGGATGTTCTCGACATCTTCTCCGACATATCCAGCTTCAGTGAGAGTTGTGGCGTCTGCAATGGCAAATGGAACGTCGAGTATGCGGGCGAGTGTTTTTGCGAGTAATGTTTTGCCTGAACCCGTGGGGCCAATGAGTAGAACGTTTGATTTTTCGAGTTCGACATCCGCCCATTCAGGGGTGTCACTGTCACTCGACAGTTCTGCTAGGGCTTGCAGTCTCTTGTAGTGGTTGTGAACGGCAACCGCAAGGACCTTCTTTGCGTCGGCTTGACCGTAAACGAACTCTTCTAGTCGGCTAACAAGCTCTCGTGGTGTTAGGACGAGCCGCGGTTCCTCGGGACTCGCGTGCTGTGTTTTGCGGAGCCTCCGGTCTTCCTCGTGGAGAATCGAATTGCAAATATCGACACATTCATTGCAAATGTAAATTCCCGGAGGTCCGGCAATCAACGATTCGACTTGAGCTCGCACTTTCTCGCAGAAAGTGCAGCGCTCAACTCCGCCGCGGTCTTGTGGTTTGGACATCTTCTTCCATTCTACCCTACGGGGGAAGGAGGAGGTTGCTAGCTAAGCTTCTCTACTCTTCGCCGGCAATTACTTTGTCGACAAGTCCGAAATCTACCGCTTCCTCTGCGGAGAGGAAGTTATCGCGATCAGTAGCTTTTGCTACTGTTTCATGGCTTTGCCCTGTATGGTCGGCAATGATGCCGGTGAGGCGTTCTTTTAGGTGAAGGATTTCCTTTACCTGGATTTCCATATCGCTTGCAGTGCCTTGTGCTCCTCCCCAAGGTTGGTGAATCATTACGCGAGAGTTTGGGAGGATGAAGCGTTTTCCTTTGGTTCCTCCAGTGAGGAGGACCGCTCCCATGCTTGCGCATTGTCCTATGCAATAAGTGGCGACATCACAGTCTATGTATTGCATTGTGTCATACATCGCTAAGCCGGCAGTAACCGATCCACCGGGAGAGTTGATGTAAATCTGTACATCCTGGTTTTTGTTTTGCTTGTGAAGGAATAACAGTTGAGCAACAACTACGTTTGCGACCATGTCATTGATTTCCGTCCCGATGAAGACAATTCGGTCCTCAAGGAGGCGAGAGTAGAGGTCGTAGGTGCGTTCTCCGCGCCCTGTCTTTTCAATTACGTAGGGAATGGAGAAGCCTTGTTCGGGAGTTGTTTCACTCATGGAACTGCCAATCTATTCGTCTGAGGCGGCCGTAGCAACTTCTGGGCTCTCTTCGGCAGGGGTAATCTTTTGCGCCACGAAGCTGCGAGCTTTTGCTTCGAGGATTTCGCCTTCGAGTTCTCTTAGCATGCCGCGCTCTTCGTAGGCTTTGCGGACATCGGCAGGGGGGACACCATGGCGCTCGCCGATTGCCTTTAGAGCGGAGTCTAGTTCCGTAGGCAAAACTTGAATCGTTTCCTGGCGGGCGATGGCGTTCAGAACAAAATGATGCTGCAGGCGGCGTTTCGCTTCCGAACTAGCTTGTGCACGGCTTTCTTCCGCCTTAGTTTTTGCATCTTCTTCACTCAACCCTTCTTGTTCTTGTAGGTTGCGTGCTTGTGCCCGAACGAGTGCTTCCGTTTCTTCCTGAACTAAAGCTGCGGGGAGATCGAAAGGTTTTTTCTCTGTGATTCTTTCGATAGCGGTAAACACTCTCCTATCTCTTTCATTTGCCTCGTTTTCAACCTCGATGCGCGTGCGGATTTGAGCTTTCAAATTCTCCACGTCGCCTTCTGTGAGGTCTTGCGCAAGTTCTTCTTCCGTGGAGGGCCGTGGCTTTACGACTTTACGGACTCTGACGATGGCCTCGCCTTGGGTTCCAACCCACTCTGGAATTTCAAAGCCGTCTTGGAAGTCAACTGCAACCTTCACTGTGCCTCCTGCTTTGGCACCGGTCAGAGCTTTAGCGAAAGCGTCTGGGTCAGATCCATACAAAGGAGAGCTCGGCGCGAGGCGTAGACCATTGGCCGAAGGCCCGGACTCATCTCCTCGGAGAAATTCAACGTCTGCTTGCGCAATGTGAGCGTCATCCACGGCTTGGTCGGCGACCTCTTCGAAGCGGGGATGTCCTGCTCCCAGCCCTTTTATTGCCTGTTCGATTTGATCGTCTTGAGGTTCAGTGCTTTGAATGTCGATGTCCAGTTCATCCCATGGAAGGAGTTCGACGGAAGGGGCCGTTTCAACTTCGAAGTGGAATTGAAAGGCGCCATCCTTTGGAATCTCGAGAGCTTCTTTGTCGAAATCGTGAATGGAAAGGATGTCTAGGTTGGATTCGCGGAGAGCTTCTCTGACAATGTGGTCCACGATGTGTCCTTTGGCTTCGGAATCAAAGGCATCTCCGAGGTGTTGCTTGGCCATTTGGGGCGGCACTTTCCCTTTTCGGAAGCCATCGAGGTTGAGACTCTTCGCTGCCGAGCTTAAGAAGCAAGATTTTTCTTCTTCAAGTCGTTCTGCTGGAACAGTGATGTTGAGTCTCCAGCGGCAAGGGCCGGCTGAGGTTTTATCTATTTGAATTGAGTGTTGGTGTGAGTGCATCGCCAAAGGGTGCGCATTGTCCTAGTGCGGGGCTTAGTGGTCTAGCTTCATAGGTGAACTAGAAGTGATTACACCCTATAACTAGGACGCAATGTCTGCACGTTCCACCTCTCCTTGGTTGACAACTGGAATGGTGGCTTTGATAGCGAGTTTGGTTTTGACTGCGATTCAAGTCACGCGCCCTGCGCCGCCTCGGTCAAGGGCTCCTGAACCAGCTCCAGCTCCTGTTGAGGTGATGAGAGTTGTAGTCGAAAATCGTGAAGACACGGCCACGGTTTACGGCGAAGCAACTCCCTTTCGCATCGCGACTCTCGCAGCAGAAGCTGCGGGGAAGGTGGCATGGCGATCGCCTGCTCTTGAAGTCGGCGGTGTTGTTGCAGAAGGAGAGGCGTTATTGCTGCTGGATGATGGTTTAGCAAAACTTGGTAGAGATGCTGCTCAGGCAGGTTTGGAAGCACGCGAAGCGGATCGAAAGAGGCAAGAAGTTGCTCTTCAAACCGCCACGGAGCAAGAGGAACTGGCCCGTAGAGAAGTGCAGCGCTTGGAGAGACTTGTCGGAGCGGGCGATGCGTCTGAAACTCTTCTTGACCAAGTGCGGACATCTTTTTTGACGGCTCGGTCTGCGCGCGAGGGAGTGGAGTATTCACTTCGTGCTGCTAGAGCCTCTCAGGCAGAGGCTTCAATCGTTTTGGAGAGAGCCGATGAGGAAATAGCTAGGCACAAGATTGTGGCACCCTTTGAAGGTGAAATCTCCAACCCTTCCGTTGAGATTGGAGAATGGTTAGCCCCAGGCTCTCCAATTTGCCACCTTGTTGATCGCGAACATTTAAAAATCCGAGTTCAAGTTCCCACAGGAGTGGTTAACGGTTTGGATGATGCAGCAAGAGTTCATCTGCGTTTCCCCGGCGTTGAAGGCCCAAAGGGTCCAATTCAGATTCCAGGCACGATTATTGGAGTCGACCCAGTTGCGCGGTCTGATTCGCGTTCTCGGGAAGTGGTTGTTCTTGTCTCGAACCCGAAAGGACTGTTGCCCTTGGGCGCTTTTGCTGAAGTGGAGTTGAATAAGGGGCCGGAATCCGCCATCTGGTTGCGTTCGTCATGGTTCGTTTTCGGGGAAAAATCTCCGATTGCCTATGTCGTCTCTGAAGGGGAAAGAGTTGAAGCTCGTTTGCTCTCGCTGGGTCCTCCGGTTTTCGATGGTGAGAGCAAGGCTTGGCACCCCGTGAGGGCCGGTCTCTCTTCTGGAGATTTGCTGGTTGTAGACAATATTGAGGTTCTAAAAGACGGAAGTAGCGTTACTGTTCTGCATCGGCCTCCGCCTTCTCGAATTCCTGCACCTCTCGACCCTACAGGCCAAGGTTAAAGCGTGATTGATTTGATTCGCAGGGCCGTCTCACACCCTGTAGCGGCGGACCTTTTATTTCTGGGCGTCCTTGGCATTGGTTTCCTTCTGCTAGGGACTTTGCCACGTGAAGTATTCCCCGAGTTCTCTAAAGAAGCGGTTGAAGTTCAAATTCGCTATCCATCTGCGTCTCCCGAGGAAATAGCACGGCTTTGCGTTATCCCAGTGGAGGAGGAAGCTGATGGACTTGTCGGCACCGACGAAATTCAATCATGGTCTCGTCAAAATGCGGCGCGAGTCATTATTCGTTTAAAGCCGGGAACGGATATCCAAACTTATCTAGATGAATTCCGCCAAAGCTTAGATGCGATAGAGGATTGGCCGGATGATGCCGATGAGCCTGTTGCGGCCGAGCAGCGCATCCAGTTTCCAGTTGTTACGGTTAATCTTTTTGGAAATCTTGCGGAAAAGCAGGCGCGCGAAGTGGCCCAAGAACTTAGGGATAAGCTTCGGGCAATCCCGCATGTTTCGGGTGTGGTTGAGTTGGGGGTGAGGAAGCCAGAAATCCGAGTAGAAGTTGATACGGCAGAACTTCAGCGGTTCGGTGTTACTCTTGGACAGTTAAGCGCTGCTTTGGGGAGGCAAGTTAAGGATCTCCCCGGTGGTTCGCTCGAGACAGATGCGGGTGAAGTAATTCTTCGTGTTCTTGGCGAGGCGACGGAGGCCGAGACGCTAGCTGAGCGTCCGGTCTTGGCTAAACCAGATGGCGCACTCCTTCGAGTTCGCGATTTGGCTCGTGTGGTGAGTGGCTTTGAGCGCTCTACTCTCCTCGGTCGTTACAACGGCAAGGAAACTATCGCCTTGCAAATTGCGAAGGATCAAGATGGCGACGTCATTGACATTGTTGAGAACATCGAATCTCTAGTCGAGGAGGAGCGCTCGAATCTCCCGATGGGCTTATCACTGGGCATTTCTTCAGATTTTTCCATTTTTGTGAAAAATCGACTTCGGACACTCCTTCAATCAGGACTCTTTGGGCTCGCATTGGTGCTAATTGTCCTTTGGGTCTTTCTTGATGCGCGAATTGCTTTAATGACAGCGCTGGGGATTCCAGTGGCAGTGATGGGTGGTGTGATTTTTATGGCAGCGTTGGGGATTAGCATGAACATGCTTGCGATGTTCGCTTTCATTCTGGTTTTGGGCTTAGTGGTGGACGATGCAATTGTTGTTGTCGAAAACGCTTATCGACATTTGGAAAGAGGGCTACGCCCTCAGGACGCGGCACTGGCTGGCATTGCGGAAGTCGCGTGGCCAGTGATTACGACGGTTGCGACGACTATTACAGCCTTTGCCTCGATGCTGATGATTCAGGGTGAGCTCGGGCGCTGGATGGAGCCAGTCCCTTGGGTTGCCAGTTTTGCTCTCGCAGCTTCACTTCTAGAGGCTTTGATAATTCTTCCAGCTCATTTTTCTTATTGGGTGAAGCCGATTATTGCCGAGCTGGATCAAACTCCAACCGGTCGGCAAGATTTTTCGCACTCGAAGCGCTGGTATGCCCCCGTTGCGCGAACCTATCAAAAGGTTCTTTTCGCTTCAATTCGCCATCGGTGGCCAATGCTTCTTGGGTCTGCCAGTTTATTGGCAATCTGCGCATTTCTGTTTCAGGCGGGGCATATGAAGTTTGTTCTTATGCCTAAGTTCGAGGCGAAACTTTTTATGGTTGATGTCGAGACCCCTACGAGTAATACGCTTAATCAGACTGTCGCAACAGTCAAGCATTTTGAAGAATCCGTTGCGGAGCTTCCGGAAAAAGAATTGGAGTCGTTTGTTTCTATCGCTGGGGCCCTTTACAGCGACCAGCAAAACTACCGGAGCGGGAGGCATTTAGGGCAAGTTTTTGTAGAGCTGAAGGAAGGAGGAGACAGGACCCGTTCAACAGCGGATATTAAGGCAGACCTCCGACGTAGGTTTGGCGAACCTCCGGGGGTTGTGAGAGTTGATTTCACATCGCCTGAAGCCGGTCCTCCAGGCAAGGATATCGAATTGACTCTGGTTGGCGAGAATCCAAAAACGTTGGATACGGCTGCGGATGCTGTAATGAAACATCTCTCGGGGTATCCGGGAATCATCGACCTTCGCGACAATCGTCTTCCGGGGAGCCGCGAAATACGTCTAACGCTGACCGATGAAGGTCGGATGTTGGGCTTCAACGAGGCTAATCTCGCTCGGCAAGTATTGGGCGCATTTCACGGAGATAAGGCCGCAGTGCTTCGTTTGGACAGTGAGCCGGCACACTTGCGGGTTCGGAATCCAGAAGAAGTGCGAAAAAGCTATGAGGCCTTCGATCGAATGATGGTTCGCTCTCCAATGGGAGCCAGCATTCGCCTAGACCGCGTTGCTCTGGTGGAACCTACTTCGGGGCGGGTCGAGGTAATTCGGAAAGATCGGCGTCGGGCGGTAACGGTGATGGCTGATGTTGGCGAATCTGGTAATACGCGCGAAATAGTTGCTGGTGTTTTTGAATACTTTGAGAGTGTCAGCGGAAATTGGCCTGGGGTCGGGATTGAATTCGGAGGGGATCAGGAACGAATGCGCGAATCAATGGATTCGCTCTTCCTAGCTCTGCTTGCTTCAGCAGCGGTCATCTTTGTTTTTCTCGCGCTACTCTTTCGCTCTTACCTTCAGCCCTTGGTTGTCCTTTCCTCTGTGCCATTTGCTTTGGTAGGAGTTTTTCTGGGTTTTTTCCTATTAGGAGAGCCGATTTCTTTCATGACCTGTCTCGGGGTTCTCGCGTTGATGGGTGTTGCGGTGAATGATGCACTTGTTTTAGTCGATTTCTCGAACGGATTGCGCAATAAGGGTCTCAGTCCGGTTCGTGCCATTTTGCGTTCCGGTGAAGTCAGAATGCGGCCGGTTTTGATTACTTCGTTAACAACTATTGGCGGACTCACCCCACTAGCGTTTTTTGCGACGGGCCAAGCGAGCTTCCTTTCTCCCATGGCCAAGGGAATTGTGTTTGGGATGGTGACTGCAACTCTTATGACTCTCCTTCTAGTTCCAGCGGGAATGCTGGCTTTGGAGGATTTAAAGCAGTTCGTTCGCCGAAGAGTGGGGCTCAGCGAATCCCAAATAGGCGCTTAAAAGGTTGCTTTGCTAAGTAGGGCTCGAATTCTGGCAAGTCTCGATAAGAGCGCAATTCGGAGGGTGACATGCGTGCTCTACCCAGCCATTTCCCTGCATCGGCAGGGCGTCGTGCTCCAGCTGCTGCACGGGCGGCCCAAAGCCAGTCCGAATTGTTGACGCGAAATATTTCGGGTGTTTTTTCTAATCGCTCAAACTGGAACCGATAAATTTTGTATGCGTCCGAGAAGGATTCCAAATCGACTAGTCTTCGGGCGTACCCGAGCTGAATCCTCCAATCCCGCGGGTTCGCCTCGGCTTCCTCTTTAAGCTCAGCAAGAAGGTATTTGCTGCCTTCTCTATTTCCTATGCGGTGCAGTGTCCACGCCACATTTTCGGCCAGCTCGCCTTTGGCATCTTTTCGGAGAAATTCCGACAGCCTTCGCTCGCCTTTTCTCCATCGAAAATCTTTTGCATTGTCCTCGAAGATTGCGAGCGTTCGATAGCGCATCTCCATTGGAGAATCTAATTCGAGGAATATATTTAGAAGGAAATCCTCTGCGCGGTTATCCGGATGCGCTTCGAGAATGGCGATGATGCCACCGGCAATAGGGAAATCGGTAGAACGGAGAAGTCGTAGAGGAAGCTCGAAATCAGGGGGGAGCTTCCTCTTTGCCAGAGCTTCAAGGATGGTGGCGAAATTCCCTGGAGGAAGATCGGCGGCTTGTGCGTCTTCAAGTTTGTGTGCAATTTTTTCGGGTGGCCCATGCAGTAGAAGAATGCGGAGGCCCTCTGATGCAAGGTCCGGTTTTTTACTCGTGGTCCAAGATTCAGCTAAATCGATAGCAGCAGTGCTCCCGCAGTTCGCAGAAGCCCGCAGCGCGATATTTTTCGTGTTGTCCGGAAATTGAGAAAGAAAACCCACCAGTAAATTTGCGCCGGCGGGATTCATGGAGTTCTCTAGGAGATGGATGTATCGGCTCAGAATCGTCGGATTGTGATAGAGATATTTCGGATCTGTTTGTTCTGCAAAAGTTCGCGCGAGTGCTTCAAATGTAGGCCCTTGAATTTCCGGAGAAATAATCAGAAGTGCGTCGAGGCTGGCTTCGTTCCCTCCGGTTAGCCATTTCTGCCCATGCGTGTCCCAGGCCTCTGAAGCTTGGCTTCGGCGCTCTGCGGTTTTTTCAGCAATAATGCCAGCCAATTTTTCCAGGCTCCCGCTGGGAGAGCCTTGCAAAGGCATAACAAGGAGAGGGGCGAGGATAATCACGGAGGTAACTAGAATACATGGCCTTTAGCTGACATTGGCTTGGGCTTAGTGATGGAATTAGAATTTGACGTCCTCGTAGTAGGTGGCGGCCATGCTGGAATGGAAGCAGCGGCCGCGGCTGCGCGAATGGGAGCTTTGACCGGATTAATTTCCTTAGACGCTGCTGCCATTGGCCGAATGTCTTGCAACCCGGCTATTGGAGGAATTGGCAAGGGGCAACTGGCCAGAGAAGTTGACGCTCTAGGAGGGGTAATGGGGAGAATTGCTGACGCAGTTGGTATTCAGTTTCGGCTCCTAAACACTAGTAAAGGTCGGGCCGTACAGTCTCCAAGAGCACAGTGTGATAGAGATGCATATGAGATTGAGGCTAGGAGAATATTGGGGATTCTGCCGAATCTCGAGATTCTAGAGGGAGAGGTCATCGACCTCCTTTGGGAAAATAAATCACGAAAGAAAATTGCAGGACTTCAGCTAGCTGATGGTCGTTCGCTCCGTGCATTAGCAGTTATTGTGACAACCGGAACCTTTTTGGAGGGCGTCCTGCACACTGGTGAAAAGCGGGTTGTCGGGGGGCGATCTGGTGAAGCAGGGGCAGCTCCAATGGGCGAAGTCCTTCGAAGCCTGGGGCTATCGACGGGCCGCCTTAAAACAGGAACACCACCTCGCTTGGACAGAGAATCGATTAATTTTTCAAATTTGCAAGAGCAGCCCGGTGATGCGATCCCAGTCCCTTTCTCTTTTTTGACTGATTCGATTATCCAGCCGCAAGTTTCTTGTTGGATTACTCAGACTTGTCCAGAAACCCATGCCATCGTTACGGAAAACCTTCATCGCTCTCCTATGCACCGAGGAGCTGTGACAGGGAAAGGTCCACGCTATTGTCCTTCGCTGGAAGACAAGGTTGTGCGATTCGCGGACCGCGATAAGCACACCATATTCCTTGAGCCTGAAGGTGTGGACTCGCCCATCGTATATCCAAATGGGATTTCCACATCGCTTCCTGCTGAAGTGCAAGAAGATTTAGTCCGAACGTGTCCAGGGTTGGAGAAGGCGCGGATTGTGCAGCCGGGGTATGCCGTGGAATATACCTATGTTGCGCCGAAGTGTTTGCGTCGAACCCTGGAAGTCGTTTCTGTTGAGGGGCTTTACCTGGCTGGGCAGATTTGCGGTACGACGGGCTACGAAGAAGCTGCTGGGTTGGGGCTTGTTGCGGGCATTAATGCGGCGGCGAAGATTCAGGGCAAGCCGGATTTCGTTTTAGGTCGGCACGAGGCATATCTCGGTGTTTTGGTCGACGACTTAGTCGTCTGTAATCCTGATGAGCCTTACCGGATGTTTACTTCGAGGGCAGAGCATCGTCTTTTGCTTCGGCATGATGATGCGGATCGGCGATTGACGCCCCGAGCGGCGGAGTGGGGAGCGGTTGACTTGAATCGAACAAAGCGTCTGGCGTCACGGCTGAGCCGAATTGAGAAAGTACTGTCCGTTCTGGAAGAGGGGGGAGATGTTGATGCGCTGGATATTGCTCCCGGAGATAAAACAACTATTGAAGCTGACAGGCAGTATGCCGGGTACAGCCAGAGGCAGGAGGATTGGGTGGAACGCTCAAGGGCGATGGAGGGAACTGAGCTTCCTTTAGGGATGGATTTCTCTTCTGTCACAGGGTTGCGTAGCGAAGCTGTTGAATCTCTTTTGGATGCTCGCCCAGAGACGCTTGGGGCTGCCGGCCGTTTAGCGGGCGTTACGCCTGCTGACATCGCGCTTCTTGAAGTCGCTCTAAAAAAAGAACCGACCGCGGCTCTTTAAGAACTGCGGTCGGTTATGGCTGAGCGATTCAGCTTGCTGATTTCACAGCGGCTCCAAACCCAAGGTCGGTGATGGCCTTGATGGTGGCCTTTTGGTCGTATTTAGCGTTCACGGTGATGTGAGCTTCCTTTGTACTGAAGTTGACTTTATGTTTTTCTACCCACGGTAGAGAGGCAAGGGCCTTATCGACCCTGCTTGCGCAGGAAACACCTCAGCGCATGCCTGTAACCGCTAAGACAACAGCCTGAGATTTAGGCACTTCGACCTGTGCGGTGGCTCCGCTTCCGGATTGCAGAGCTTGTAGATCTGCTTCCATTTTCTTGAATCGGCTTTCGAAACGGGGGTGATCTCCATACTGTTCGCGAAAAGCGTTAAGCCCTTTTTCGAAAATAGTGGCATCGCCTTGGCTTTTGGCTTCTTCCATTACAGGAGTCCAGAACGAATAGTTGAACTTAGCGGGGAACCGCCCGTTTTTCGCCATTTCATAGAGAGTGGCAGCAACTTGCTTACGTTTTTCAGTGGCAGGGCCGGCTGAGCGAACTAGTGTGGTTATTTCAAATTCGAAGAGGTGGCCATCAATTCTTGCGACCTTGTCCTCAAACTCCGCATTGCTCTTTTTGGGGGTGACGAGTGAGCCTCGTTTTTCTTTAGCTAATTCGAAGCTAAGTAGGCCGCGCTCTAATTCCATTAAGAGCAGATCGACATCCGCTCCTTTGTCCCCCTTAGCTGCGGCAGTTCTGAGTTCAAGCAATTCCGCGATTTGCTCTTCCGTTTTCTTGAATCCTTCTACACTCCTGTCGGCACCAGCGACTTTTGCCAGTTTGCCGCCATCGGCGTCAAGAAAGAGAAGAGTTGGAAATCCGGTGCCACCGTAATTTCGGAAAATGGCATCGGTTGTGTTGCCAGGAATACGGCTTGTTACATGCAGATAGGGAACTACATCCTTAGAAGCATACTCAGCGAAATCTTGGGAGGAGAGTGAACCACTCTCCAAGCTTTCACATGGAGGTCAGGGTGCGTAGGATCGCGTGAAATAGGCGAAAACTAGCTTGTTCTCTTTTTTTGCGCGAGCAAGGGCTTCGTCGAGATCGAGAGTCCAGCCACCGTGTGAGACCCATTTTTCGCTGATTTCAGCCTCGTACTTCGCAATTAAGTCGTCAGCGTCTTGAGCTGGGGCTGTGCTTGCTAGCGACAAGCCCGCGACTAAGGGTAATAGAGTGAAAAATCTCATGACCTACCCTACAACACCCTTAGGAAGTGAGCCGGTAAGGATGTTGCAGATTTCGAGATAGCGGCCTCGCGTCTTCTCGATAATTTCGGCTGGGATAGGAGGCGGGGGAGGTGTTTTGTCCCATTCGGTCAAGGTGCGTAGGAAAGCACGAACAATTTCCTTGTCCCAACTTGGTGGTTCTGCGCCAGGGACAATCTCGTCCTCGGGCCAGTAGCGCGAGGAGTCAGGGGTTAGGACTTCGTCAATGAGTACTAATTCGCCATTTAATCGCCCGAACTCAAATTTGGTGTCGGCGAGGATGGCGCCACGCGCCCCAGCTCTATCTGCTGCTTCATTGAACAGCTTGAAGGCCAGCTCCCGAATGCGCTCAGCATCTTCGTGATTCCCGATAATTTGACTCGCTTCTTCCCAGGAAATGGGAAGATCTTTTTCGTCCTTTGTCGTAGGAGTGAGGAGGACTTCAGGGAGTTTCGAGGAGTTTTGCAGCCCCTCAGGGAGTGAGTTTTCCCAGAGAGAGCCTGTGGCTTCATATTCTCGCCAGCCACTTCCAGCCAAATGTGCCCTTAGGACAATTTCTACATCAACCCTGTCAGCTGTTTGGGTCCAAGTTGTTCTTCCAGAGAAGACACTATGGAATTCTTCAGGAAGGTCGGGGACTTCCGCAGGATCCGTTGTGATTTGTGCCGATGGCATCCATTCGGATACTTGATCGACCCAGAAGTCAGTTATGTGTGTAAGGATTCGCCCACGGTCGGGAACGGTCTCATTCATCACGACATCGAATGCGCTGAGGCGGTCGGTGGCAATCATGAGGATTTTCCCCGGGTGGGAAGGGTGGCGGTAAAGATCGCGAACCTTGCCGGTGTAATAGAGATCCCATCCAGGGATCTCTGTTCCACCGCGGTAGCCCGCGGAAGGGTCAATAGGGATGGATGCGGCTTGCATGAGAGAAATTCTAGCTACTCCCCCTTTAGAATCATCGCATGGAACATCAAGTTTCTCCCGTTTCTCTGCCTGGGTGTAAATCTTTAACGCAGAGAGCGCTGTTGCTTGCAGCTACGGCAGAAGGGGAGACTCGGTTAATTGGTTGCAATCAAGGGGATGACTCTGAGAGCTTGAAGGAGTGTTTGATTGCCCTTGGGGTAGAGATCTGCGAGGAGGGTGATGCTCTATTAGTAAACGGCTTAGCGGGACCTCTTATTGCAGATGGAGTTCGGCTCGATGTTCGCGAAGGGGCGAGTACATTTCGTTTTTTAGTGGCTCAGGTGGCTGCAGGTGGAGGGGAAGCAATTTTTTCTGGTTCGCCTAGGTTGATGGAACGGCCCCACGAAGGACTGTTAGATTGCTTGCGAGCGAAAGGTGCGACAATTGAGTTTGAGTATGAGAAAGGGGAGAAGGTGTTAAAGGTGATTAGTCCAGGTATCAAAGGCGGTGACATTTCTCTAGAAGACTCATCAAGTAGCCAATACCTTTCTTCCCTTTTACTGGTTCCATGGCAGAGTAAGGCCTTGATTCGCGCTGCAGCTCTCGATGCAAGTCGGGGTTATGTCGATTTAACCCTGGAAGCAGTCGCCCGATTCAGAGGTGTGGGTTCGGTTGTGCCCCTTGCGGAAGATTGGTGTGTGCAACCGGGGGTTGGTGAAGGCAGTGTGTGGGATTTGCCCGGAGATGCTTCGGCGGCAACGTTTTTCCTTGCTGGGCTACTTGTCAATGGGGGGGATTTGGTTTACTCAGCTCCACCGGACCCTTTGCACCCAGAGTCGCGATTGGCTCGTGATTTGGTCGGTATGGGCTTTCTTGCTGTGACCGAGGATGTCATTTGTGCTCCAGAATCTTTTCCCGAGAAAAGGCTCGAATTGAATCTGGATTATTGTCCCGACGCTGGACCGGCGTTGGCTGTAGCTTGTGCTTTTCTTCCAAGTGGGGGGCGTTTAACGGGCCTTCACCGGTTAAAAGACAAAGAGTCTGATCGGCTGAGGGGGATGCAGAACCTTGTTGCGGCTGTAGGCGGAAAAACGGCGTTTGAGGGTGAAGCTCTGGTTATTGCTGGTTCGATCTCGTCATCAATTGCAGAGAGCCTAGATACGGCAGGTGATCATCGAATGGCTATGGCTGGTGGGGTTGCTCAATTGAGATTCCCCAATCTTGAAATTAAAACTCCGGAGTGCGTCACAAAATCTTTCCCTGAATTTTGGTCAACCTTCAAGAAATGGCGCAACGGGTAATTTTCGTATTGATAACTTTCCTTGGCTGGAACTGTAGTGCCACGGAAATTTCCCCTGAACCATCTTCGCCAAGTGAGGCGTTGACGGCAGATTGGCTTTTGATTGCCTCGGCGGCAGAAGATAAAGGCTCGTGGGAAGAGGCTGGGCATGCTCTGGACTCTTGGGCGCTTCTTGACGAGATAAACTCCTCTTGGGTTGAGCGGCGTATTAGAGCTGCGGATGGGTCAGGTGATTGGGAAACGGCTGCGGTTTGGCGCGCACATGCTCTCGCGAGGAATCCGCACGATATCGCTTTGCGCGTAGATCTTGCGGATGACCTCCAACGATTAGGGAGGATTGAGGAGGCAATATCGACACTTACAGAGGTGACTGAGGATGAAGAGTTAGGTGTCGTGGCGCTTGCGGCGTTGGGTGAGATCTACAAGCGGGAAGGGGAATATTTAATGGCTGCCCAGGCCTTAGAGGACCTAGCTTCCGTTTTAGAAGATCCGCAGGCTGCATCTTGGTGGCAGGCGGCTTCCCAACTCAGAGAGAAGGGAGGTGACCTTGAGGGCGCAGTAGCGGCTCTCGAAAAAGCATTGAATTCGCAAGGCCTTTTTGAAGATGAACGGAGGCGCCTCGAACGACTTGCGGCCTTCCAAACGGGAGAACCCCGGAATGTGGCTGATGCAGTTGGCCTTTTGAATAGTCATGTGAATCCGGATTTCCGCTTGTCGGGGATTAGATATTTGTCGCTTGGGGAATTTCCGGATGAATTAAAAGTATTTGGCGTCGCTCTTCGTGACCCTGATCCTCGGGTTGTAATCGTGGCAGCGGCGGAGATTGGGAAGCGAGGCAGCTCGGCTGATCGATTTCTTCTCTACCCTCTTTTCGGGCACTCTTCCCGAGAAGTTCGCCTTGGAGCCCTTCACGGGATTTCTCCTATTGCGGAGATTGACGATTTCCCGTTAATCCTGCCTTTCCTCCAGCCTGAAGACAGACAAGTTTTTCGAGCCGCAAATCGAGTCTTAGAGTCTGCTTCGGGGCACATCGTTGCCATTGATATTGATCCAGACGAAGAACGTAGGGGTGAAATAGCGTCTTTGTGGAATTCTTGGTACGAGAAGCAAGCTCAAAGCTGAAACTTTGGTTGGGGGCTGACAAAATGGGGGCTGTGAAAGTTCTTGTTACGGGCGGTTGTGGATACATCGGGTCAGCCACTGCGAGGTGGCTCTCTCAAAGGGGGGCAGCCGTTACCGTGCTCGATGACTTGTCCGAGGGACATCGATCTGCGTGGGATGGGGAATTTGTCGAGCTCGACCTTTTAGACCGTGACGCTCTTCATCAGTGGGCTGAGAGGAAGGAGTTTGATGGTGTCATTCATTTTGCCGCTCGCTGTTATGTGGGCGAGAGTGTTCAGCAACCTATTCGCTATTGGCGCGCTAATGTTGTTCCGGTAATCCACCTGTGTGAGGTCATGCAAGGTGTTCCATTGGTTTTTTCCTCTACGTGCGCTACTTTCGGTGATCCACTGACACCGACTCTTGCGGAGGATCATCCCCAGAATCCCGTGAATCCATATGGGGCTACAAAAGCTGCGGTTGAGAGACTCTTGCGAGATAGAGAAGAGGCGGGAGAAGGTGCGTTTGCTGCCCTTCGCTATTTCAACGCAGCGGGAGCTTGTCCATCTGGAGAGCATGGAGAGCACCACGACCCAGAGACTCATCTGATTCCTCTTGCATGTCAAGCTGCTCTGGGGAGACGAGATGAGTTGACAGTTTTTGGCACAGACTGGGACACTCCAGATGGCACTTGCGTTAGGGATTACATCCATATTGACGATTTGGCTTCCGCACATGAAATTGCCCTCCGCCGGATTTTAGATGGGGGCTCCTCCGGTGCTTGGAATCTAGGGACAGGAATAGGTGTTTCCGTGAAAGAGATACTGGACGCTGTTGGTGAATGTCTCGGGTCACCTGTCCCTTTTGTAGAAGGCCCTCGCCGGTTGGGTGATCCTGAGTGTTTAGTGGCGGACCCCTCTTTGGCGAAAGCTGAGCTTGGCTGGAAGGCGAGCTATACCGATATTGAGCGGCTTATTTCTACTGCCGCTGTTTGGCACCAAAATCACCCCGAAGGCTATTCATCATGAGACCTGTTCTTCTTGCTCTTTTCTGTCTCTTCGCTGCCAATGTTGGTGATGGGGAGGATTTGAATTCGCGGCTTGCGACTATCACGGAATCCGATTGCTTTGCCCGAGTAGGTGTTCTGGCCGCGCCCGAAATGGAAGGCCGTGCGACTCTTTCGCAGGGTTTTGAGCGAGCGGCAATTTATGTTGAGGAAGAGCTTACTGCTCTCGGGCTAGAGCCTGCGGGTCGTGATGGAGAATGGAGGGTGCCTTACCCTGTGGCAGCGCTTCAGGTCTCAGAAGACACGGGTTTCGAATGGCAGCCTCCGAAGGGGGAAGCCGTTGAATTGCAGATAGGGGCGAATTTTCAACCAGTCCCAGGGGCTCCAACGCTCGACAAAGTTGTCGGAGAACCTCTTTTCGTGGGTTGGTCTATTGATGCGAGCAAAGAAGGTTGGGAAGACCTCAAGTCGAAGAATGTAAGAGGAAAGGTTGTTTTTGCCTTCACTAGAGAGCCTCGGGCAGATGACCCGAAGGATAAGCGGTTTGATGGCTTGGAGCCGACTCGTCACTCCACCCTTAGAGCGAAGGCTAAAGCTGCGGAATCCGCTGGAGCGGTAGGGCTTGTCCTTGTCCCGGACCCTGGAGCGTTTCCCAATCCCGATGAAGTTATTCCGCAACTGGCTCAAACTTTAGTTCCTGAGAACCTACCCGTAGACCAACTTTTGAAAATGGGAGGACTCCCTTCTCTTCCGGTGGCTTCGGTTTCACGTTCGGTTGCTAGCCTCATTTTTGATGAGGATATGGACAAATTCCATGCGACACTTGAAAAACGGAAAAGGCCCAAGCATCTTGAAGCTCCTAGTAAAGGGAAGGTTAAAACTGAAGTTTCGTTTTGGTTTGATTGGGAGCGAGAAGAAGTAGACGCTTTCAATATTGCGGCCAGAATCCCTGGGGAGCGAGAGGACGCTGAAACCATCGTTCTTGGGGCCCATCTTGATCATGTGGGGTACAACCATTTTTGGGATCAAGGTCGTATGCGGCTGCACCCTGGTGCTGATGACAATGCAAGTGGTAGTGCTGCTCTCTTGGAGGTAGCAGAAGCACTTGCTGGTTCTAAGCCCAAGGACAACATTCTTTTTCTTTGGTTTAGCGGAGAGGAAAATGGGTTATTGGGTTCTCGTGCTTACTGCGCGGACCCTCTCGTTCCTCTGGAATCGACTGTGGTGATGTTGAACATGGATATGGTCGGGAGAGGGGATAGCCGCTTGGCGAATGTGGGTGGTCTTTGGGATCGTCCTAAATGGAAGATGCTTCTGCTTAAACAAGCGAAACGCATTAAGACAAAGCTGAAGCTTGATTTGACACAGGGGCGCGATCTTTATGGGCGGAGTGACCAATACTCTTTTCACGAGAAAGGAGTTCCTGGTTTGTTTTTCTTTGAAGCTGATTTGGATAAGAATCCCGTTTACCACAAACCCGGCGACGTTTCCGAGACCATGGATGGCGAAAAAATGGCGCGTATAGCTCGCTTGTTTTTGGCGACTGCCTGGGCCGTGGCTGTGGAGGGAGAGCGGCCCTGATGCTTGGGCTAATCCTGACCGCTCTTTCGGCGGTTCAGGGACCTGCGGAACTGAAGTCTGTTCTCAACAGCGCCGCAGAAAAACTGAATAAAGAGAAAGATATTGAAGTGGGGATTCGTGTCGAATCTTTGGGGGGTGAAGTTGTTTACGACTATCAAGGTGAGGACCCTTTTGTGCTTGCTTCGAATGTGAAAGTTCTGACAACGGCGGCCGCTCTCTTGCAGCTGGGCCCTGATTTTCGTTGGCATACGGAGCTGTGGTTAGACGGAACCACGCTTTGGGTGGTGGGAAGCGGCGACCCTTCTTTGCGGCGCCTGCCAGCCGGAGATGCGAGTGAAGTTTTTTTAGATCAAGTTGTCGAGTCTCTGAAAGAGAATCGGATTTCTTCTTTGAGCAGTGTCGTCCTCGATGCGAGATGCATAGCTTCTCCGCCCCGCAACCCTCTTTGGCCAGAGGACCAATGGCAGGAAACCTACTGTGCTCCTGTTGCTGCGTTAGCCGTAGAAGGAGGGTGCTTGGAAATAACTGCTTCTGGGGGAGGGGTGCGCGTTGCGCCGGCTTTGGACCCTCCTGTCGCCGTTGATTTTCGGCACACCGGCAAAGGAAAGCCCGTGTCTGCTTGGTGGGCGAGCCGGGGTTTGGTTGTTCGTGGGGACATGTATTCCGGCGAATCTATTCGCCTTGCAGTGCGTGATCCAGTCGAAACCTTCGGCAGGTGGTTCAAGGCTGGGCTGCAGAGTCGGGGCGTTCTTTGCGAGAGGGTTGCTGTGGCAGAATCTGAAGAATCGGTGCCGGGGTCGCGGATTCTCAATTACCAGTCGGCATGGACTTTGGCGGATGCGGTTGCTTTGGCCAATCTTGAAAGTGATAATTTTACGGCTGAGCTTATTCTCCTTGCGCTAGGTAATTCCCCAGAAAGATCTTCCACAACTCAGATTGGAGCGAGAAAGGTTTTGGAGAATCTTGAGCCTCTCGGGGTTAATTCAGCCCGAATCAAGCAAGCTGATGGCAGTGGTTTAGCGCGATCGGATATTGAACAGACAAATCTCGCAGCGCCCGCTGACCTCTGTGCTGTTCTGCGTGGTATGGCCGAGAGGGTGGAAGGCCGTGGTTTCTTTCGTTCACTTCCTATTGGCGGCGTGCAAGGGCGACTAGCGCGGAGATTCCAAGGGCCAATATTTCAGCCACAGAGAGTCCGTGCCAAGACAGGCTGGATTAGTGGCGCGAGTTCATTGTCTGGTTATCTACTTACAATTCAGGATGAAGTGATAGTTTTCTCCATCGTTGTGAACTATGTTCGAGACGGCACGGCACGTACCCATAACAAAAGGTTTCGGGACTTTCAGGAGTCGATACTTGGCAGTGTGCTTGCCTTGCGGGGCTGATGTTGTCTGGATTTATGGATGCGGTCGTTGATTTAGCAGTGCAAGCTGGTAATCGACTTTTGGAATACCAAGAAATGGGTAGTCGCGTGGCGGCTTCTAGCAAGAGCGCCAGTCGTGATTTGGTAACACAGGCAGACTTGGAAAGCGAAGAAATCCTTAAAGCAGGGTTGGCCGACCTATTTCCCAAGGACGGAATTTTGGCTGAAGAGAGCGGTTCTTGCCGCAATGGGGAAGAAATTTGGATGCTGGACCCTTTAGATGGAACAGTGAATTTTGTGCACGGCCTCCCTATGTGGGCGGTGTCGATAGCAAGGGTGGATTCTCTGGGGCCATCTTTAGCGGTTGTCCACTTGCCACGTCTTGGTGAGACATTCACAGCAATTAGGGGAGAAGGGGCCTTTTGCAATGGCAGCCGGCTGATGGTCTCTGATGCCGATTGTTTGGCGGACGCTTTGCTCGCGACAGGGTTCCCTTACAGGAGGCACCTTTTGGCTGACAATAATCTGGAGAATTTTTGTCGACTTTTCCTGCGTCAAAGGGGAGTTCGACGCATGGGATCAGCAGCTGTCGATCTTGCCTACACAGCGGCGGGGCGGCTGGACGTTTTTTGGGAGCTCCATCTCCAACCCTACGATGTCGCGGCGGGAGGCTTGTTGGTTACTGAGGCTGGAGGCGAAGTTGGGACTCTTCGACCGGGAGGCGATTGGATTCGTAATGGCAATATTGTTGCAGGCGCAGGGCCTTTGGTGGCAGAACTCCGTGACATCCTTTCTGAAAACCAGCCTGAAGAATGGCCTTTTTTAGGTGATGCGGAAGAACGCGAATCGTGAGGCAAATAGAACTCCGGGGAGTTACTTCCGGCAATCTGAAATCGCTTGATCTGGATATCCCACATGGGCAATGGACCGCTATCCATGGCGCGAGTGGAGCTGGAAAAACTGCGCTTTTATTTGGTGCCTTAGTTCCAGCGTCTCGCAGTCGTTTCCGAATTCTGGATGACCCCGCGGCGTTGCCTGCGGAGGGGGAATCGCAGGTTAATCGGATTGCTGAATCCATCTCGGGCCTTTTACCTGTTCTTGCTTGCCACGGAGAAATTCCGCGTAAGCGGCAACATGTCCAAGTTGGTGATGCGCTCGACCTTTGGCCCCTCCTCTGGGAGGCATGGGAGAAGGAAAGAATCCGGAGATGTGGAAGCTGTGGGGAGGAGTGGGAGGAGATGCGCGCTGAAAAGTTTTTAACAACATTGGACTTGTCAATGCATGGAACTCCAATTTGTATTTATTCTCAGGCGGATGGACTCGATGCTGAAGATTTGGTTCGCGCGGGGTGGACTCGGGGCCTTCTTCCTTCGGGAGCAGTTCGCCTCGAAGATGCTTCTTCGCCACTTCCTTTGGGTTCGTGGTTTTTGCTCGACCGATTTAAGTGGCAAGGAGGCAAGGAAGATCGGTTGCTGCAGGCTTTACGGGAAGGCCTGCGGAGGAAGGAAGCATTGAGGCTTGAGATAGGAAGTGAGGTAGTTGGCCTCCCTTCCCCAGATGTCTGCCCGAAATGTCATGATCCTCAAGAGCCCTCTGGTGATGGGTCGCAATCGCTCTCCCGTGTAGATTTAGTTTTGCAGGGTTTCACACTTCGAGAATGGGGCCACTTTCCCCTTCAGAAGTGGATTGATTTGCCAGAGAAGGGAGCGGTTAGTCGGAGAGTTGAAGCTTTGGTTGCTACCCGATTAGGCCATCTTTCACCGTCTCGGAAACTTGGGACCCTTTCGTTGGGAGAATCCCGTCGACTCGAATTATCTTCTCTGCTGGGAATGATTCGTCGAGGACAGTTAGTGGTTCTAGACGAACCTGGAATGGGATTGCACGGCCTGGAAAGGCAAGGTATTGCTGACATTCTTTCTGGTATCGCTGCTAATGGCAGCACGGTGTTAACTGCGGACCCATCGCGTGAGTTCATTGAAACAGCAGATTCGTGGGTTGAGCTTGGCCCCGGGGGAGGTCCCGAGGGAGGGGAATGCGTTGCGCGAGGTGAATCAGGGGAATTCGCGCAGTCATGCGTTACTCCTTTCCAAGTGAAAGATGAAATTTGTTCTGAGAAAATTGAGTTCAAAGAAATTCAACGGAGGTTCCTGGATATCCCAGCACTCCGTCTGCCGCTTGGGTGTTTGGTCTCGATAGCCGGAGTTAGTGGAAGTGGCAAAACAACATTGATGGAATTGCTAGCGGAGAGGTTGCGTGGAGGCGATGGGTTCTGTGGCAATGTTCCTTCAGGCGGTTTTAGTGTGCTCCTGGAGCGGGCTTTGGGGTACGGTCCCAGATCGACTGTCGCGACGTTGTCCGATTCTTGGCGAGAAGTGAGGCAGGCTTTTGCGAATAGCCGCGAAGGTCGTTTGCGCGGCCTTGGGGCAGAGTCTTTTGTTGCGCAACCAGGAAAAGGTGCATGCAGTGTGTGTGACGGCATGGCGCTTGACTTAGATGGGCTTCCGTGTCCTTTTTGTCAGGGGCTGGGGCTGCGGGATGACCTTTTGGATGTGCGATTGCGGGGGAAAAGCCTTCGAGAATGGTTGGTCACTCCCTTGGCTGATTTAGTAGGTCGTCTGCCCCACGGGGGGCTTTTGAAGTCGCGAGTTGACAAGCTTTGCAAGCTTGGCATGGGGCCTCGATCTTTGAGCGAACGAGGAAGGAATTTGTCCCTAGGTGAGCGCGGCAGGATTGCCCTTGCTCGTCGTTTGGCCGGGGCGAAGTCGATCCGCCCTCGCTTGTTTCTTCTTGACGAACCGTGCTTAGGGTTGCCGCAAGGAGAAGCCGAGCAAGTACTTTCTTTGCTGCGTGAACTTGTGACTGATGGGCATTCCTTTTGGGTGATTGAACACCATGAGGCTCTCATACGAGGAGCGGACTGGGCGCTTGAGCTTGGTCCTGGGGCAGGTATGGAAGGCGGAAAAGTCGTTCATGAAGGTTCCCCTTCATCTTTTGTAGGGATTTCGACTCCAACGGGGAAATGGCTTTCGGGGAAAGTCAATGAGGGGATAAAACCCACTCGTGCGGCTGCGCCTGCTTCGAATAGTTCTCGCGTTTTGGGAGATGGATGGGATTGCCAAGGGCGGAATTGGCTGGAAGGAGCACTCGCGCAGGAACTGGAGTGCAGGTCTCCCCTTGTAGAGGATGTGCCCACTTACAACTGCGACCTGGAATTGGAATCTTTG
>DNPI01000139.1 GCA_003501525.1 Planctomycetota bacterium | reverse complement strand
TTGGTGCGTGCGGTGGGAGGGCTTCAGTTCTATCCGCAGTATGCCCGTTTTGCACCATTTGCTGAATCTACTTTAAGGCGTATTACAGGTGCGGAATTCCCAGAAAATGACCGAAGTGCTTGGCTCAACTGGTATGCAGACAATAAAGATGATTTCCGTATGGTGCGTGGTCAACTCGGCATAGGTGAAGATGAACTAGATAGGGTCGAAGTGTTGTGGTCAGGGAAAGATGGCATCGTCTACGGTCTTTACGGCAATCGAATTGAAAACCAGAATCCCCGTGTACGTGCGGTAGGCCGCGTTTCGTCTTCTGAAATAGTTGGGCTCCTAGAATCAACGGGCATTCTGGAGGCAAGTCTTCTGCCTGGGGAATATGGACTTGCGCAAGATCCAATTGCAGCGACCATCCTTATCCAGGTCGGCGAAAGGAAAAAGCGCATGGTTTTTCGAGGAAGCGCTGGGCGGGACTGGGTCCCGGATCTTCTTACTGGTCTTGGCGCAATTTGGGCGAAGCAGTCATGGCAGCTCCTTGCTGCGAACGATCGGGAGTGGATGTTGGACAGGCTTTCGACTTGGGAGGCCCGCACTGACGAGGAGAGGGGCGGGATGATGCTCAATTGGAGTCGTAACCGCTTGGGTGACCTAGCCGATTCTGATTTGCTCGAATGGTGTGGCGTTTTGCGTAACTCGCCTTCGGTATTAGCACTTTGGAATGAAAGTGCGGCATTGGATTTTCTCGACCAATTGCGCAAAAGGAGTCCAGGTCCGGATCTGGCTTGGGCTTTAGCGCACACGGCGCTGATACTTCCCGACGCCTCTCTTACTGGACCCATGGTTACGGCTCTTGAAGGCTTTGAAGAACCCCTTCGTAGCGAACTTCTTGTGTCGAGTCTCGGACGGCTCGGAGCTCGAGCTTGTGAAATTTGTTTGAATGACGAGCGTTTAGTTGTCCGTACAGCTGCTGCTCGGGCTCTAGGAGAAGCTGGCGATGTTGGTCGCGGCGCCCTCATGCGGGCGTTAAATGATGAAGATCCAATAGTTGTTTGCACAGCTGTTCGTTCGCTCGGAAAGGTCGGGGATGCTTCGGTTTTGCCGAGCCTTCTTTCTATTGTCACTCCGGGAAATGCACGTGAAGTCCGCCGCGCCGCGTTGGAATCGATTGGCTTGATTGGTGAACCTTCTTCACTTCCGGTCTTGGCAGATGCAGCGCGAGAAAGTGACCCGGCTATTCGCTTAGCTGCCTCGAGTGCTATTTGTCTTCTGCCAGGCGAAGAGGCTCGAATTGAATTAAGTAGTCTGTTCTCAAGCTTTGCTGGAAGTCAACTTGAGGAACCTTTTTGTCGCGCGCTTTCCTCCGCTGGAGCTGGTTTGGCGCGTGATGTCTTGCGCCCCCATTTAAGGTCGCCTGAGGCGGGATTAGCCTATCGGGCTGCAATCCAAATGGGCCGTTTAGCTGACCCGGAGGCCGCTTCCTTTCTCGTTAATTCTCTTACTAACGACCCTCGCAATGAGGAAACGCTTGCAGTACTTGCGGCCTGCCTCGCGGTTGATTTCACATCAATGCCTGATCCTGCAGGTGTTTACACGGCTTGGTGGAGAGACCATTCCAAGGAGCCACCAGATGAATGGTTAATTCAAGCGGCGAAAGACGCAGGGTTCTTTTTGCCGAATGGGTTTGCCCAAACTTCTGACCCTGTCCCTGGGGTAACGGCCTTGCTAGAAATCTTGTTCAAGGGGCCAGGGATTCTTCGTCCTTCCGTAGCATTTTGGTTAGCACATTTAACAGGCTTAGATGCTTCATCTGTGACTGCTACTACGCCCTCATCCTTGGTTGAGCAATCAGCCTCTGTGTGGTCGGATTGGTTAGAGGCCAAAATATCAAAGGCCCCTTTAGGGCCATGAGTGCGAAATTGAGCGTGCGAACAGTTGTCTTTTTTCTTTTTGGCCTAGTTGGCCTAGGCCTGATTTTCCTTAAGCCTTTTGATGCTATTTTTCGTGTCGAAGAGTTTGCTGTCGAGATTCTTGAAGCTTCTGATTCTTCTGGCTTGGGTGATCCTTTTCTTCTCGCGGGACTTGTTTTTGCAGAAAGCAGAGGGCTTCCGGGAGCGGTGTCAAAGTCGGGCGCTCGTGGTTTATGTCAACTCATCCCATCTACGGCTGCAGAAGTTGCGGAGCAGCGTGGAATACAGGGCGACCTTATGAATCCTCAAGTGAATTTGCTTTTGGGCGCTTTTTACCTTCTCGATTGTTTGCAAAAATTCGATGGGGACATGGATCTCGGTTTATTGGCTTATCGAATCGGTCCCAATGCGGTACGGCGAGGAATTCGCGATGCAGGGACAATGGAAATTTGGATTGAGGCGATGCGAAAGAAGAAGCCTTCCCCCTGGGAATACAGAACGCAGATACTTCGACTTCGTGATCGTTTTCGTGAACGAGCTGAGAATGGGATCGGTTGGCCTGAAATCCCTGAAACGGAAGCTTGGAAGACCCGTGGCATTTCTACCTCATGACAGTTCCGGAAAAACTTCTTTTCGTTTGCATTAATTCACGCCTGCCAGGTGCTAAGGAATCTTGTGGTAGGGAACACGCGTCAGAAGATTTATTGAGAGCTCTTAAGGATGGAGTAAAGAAAAGAGGCCTTAAACCTCAGATCCGCGTAACTCGAACAGGTTGTCTTGGCGTCTGCCACGATGGTCCGCATGCTTACCTTGCTCCTGAAGGTCGCTGGTTTCATGCGTTTGGCATGGAGGATGTTGAAAACATCCTTGATGGCCTGGAAGTCTGAATGATCGGCAACCGTAAACTCCTTATGTCCCTCTTAAGGAGTTATCTATGGTGCGCGTAGGAGTTTGTCTTTCTGGTTGCGGCGTCTTTGACGGCGCTGAAATTCATGAATCGGTTCTCGTCCTTCTCGCTTTAGATGAAGCGGGGGCCGAAGCTGTTTGTTTTGCTCCGGACTGCGACCAGATGCATGTTGTTAACCATCTGACTGGGGATATTGCAGAAGGAGAAAGTCGCAATGTATTACAAGAATCTGCGCGTATTGCCCGAGGCGAGGTTGTCGATGCGGCTCAAATAGGTGTCGATGATTTCGATGCTCTGATTTTTCCGGGCGGTTTCGGAGCGGCTAAAAACCTTTGTGATTTTGCAGTGACGGGTGCTGATTGTTCAGTCCACCCTGACGTGGAACGTGTTGTTCAGGGAGTAGTGAATGCTGGCAAACCGTTGGGAGTGATATGCATTGCTCCAGCGATGGCTGCAGCAGCATTGCGGGACAACCCCGGTTCTCGATTAACCATAGGTAACGATTCAGGGACCGCCGAGGCAATGGAGGCTTTGGGTGCCAAACATGTAGATAAGACCGTTGGCAACATTCAGGTCGATCGCGATCGGAAAATTGTTTCTACTCCGGCCTATATGCTTGCCGAATCCATTGCGGATGCGGACAAGGGCATAAGGAAGTTGGTAGCGAAGGTCCTGGAGCTGATTGACTAGGCTGTGAGCCTCTTCTTTGCTTTAAGTTCGGTCCTGCTGCAGGACGCTCCAAGTGATGACGACATCCGGCACGATGCTTTGTCTTATTCGATAGAGCTTCAGGTGAATCCAAGTGCCAAGGAGAACGATGGGTATCTTTCTGGGAGGGTTGATTACCTCTTTCGTGCGCAGGAGGATTTAGATGCAGTTCACCTTGACTCCGTTATTGGCCCTTTCTGGCATCCGGTTTTTCAGCAGGGAGGCAAGCAGTTGAAGGCTTCCTGGGAAGGAGACAAAGTTACTGTGCAACTGGCTCAGCCTGTTGCGGCGGGCAAAGAATTTAAGTTTTCCGCTCTTCTTGGGCCAGGCATCCCGCCGCATGGCTTTCGGTTTGGCAAGAATCGCCACAATCAGCCCACGGCCTGGACAGATCATTTTTCTATCCGTGCCCGTGGATGGCTTCCTTGTGAAGACAACCCGGCTGACCGAGCAATTTTTAAGACCATTGTGCGATACCCGAAAGGTACTCGGGCTGTGGCGAGCGGCGTTCCGCAAAACGGTGAGGAGTGGAGCCGTTTACAGAAAGATGGTTGGATGTTTGCCGAAAGAGAGACAGTGGCAGAAATCCCTCCTTATCTCTACGCCATTGGAGTGGGGCCTTGGGACGAAGTAATAGAAGGTGGTGAGGCTCGCTTGAGGCCGCATCTTGTTTGGACTCGTGACAAGCCCAAGGCCCGGCGTGGTCTTTTGCATCATGCTGCCTGGATGAAAACTATGGAGGAAGTCTTTGGGCCTTATTCCTACGGGAAGTACTTGGTGGTTCAAGTCCCTACACGATGGGGTGGGATGGAGAATGCGGGCAATACTTGGTTAATGGAGCGTATTTTTGATGCTCCTGGGCGTGGAATAGGAACGATGGCCCATGAATTGGCACATCAGTGGTTTGGAGACGCCGTTGGTTATGCTGCCTGGAAGGAGGTTTGGCTTTCGGAGGGATTTGCTTCCTATTTTGGGCCTTGGCTTCATGCTTCTACCGGGGGGCCCTCGCTTGATAGGAGTCTCGAAGGGATGAGACGCCGCTGGCTGATTTCCAAAGAAGGCCGAACCCTTCCGATTCGGTGGGGGGGCTACGAGCACCCTGATTCTGCTCTCAACACCAATACTTACCCGAAAGGGGCTTGGGTATTACATATGCTGAGGGGACAGGTTGGAGATGAAGACTTTTTTGCCGGTATCAAATCATGGTACCTGGCCAATCGCGGTACCGCGGTCAATACTTCAACGCTTCGGGAGGCTTTGGAAGAGGCTAGTGGCCAAACTCTGGGTTGGTTCTTTAGTCAATGGTTGGACCATCCGGGTTGCCCTGAACTTAGGTTCAAGTGGGAGAATGATGCGGTCATCATCACCCAAATTGGGGCTCCTTGGCGTTTCAACATTCGGTTGCGTTGGACTGGTTCCGATGGGGAAGTTCGCGAAAAAGTTTTTACTGTCGATCAATCTGAATCGCGGTTTGAGCTCGAAGGTGGTCCGATTCAATCTCCGGTGGTTGATCCGCTTGTCGAACTTCTTTGGCGAAAAGCTTAGAATCCGCTGCTATGACAACCCGCGAAGAAGTTTTAGAGGTTTGGCCTGAAATCGAGTGGATTGACAGTGAGGAGCTACGTGAGCAGGTCCTTGCTACATGGATACTAGGATTTGAGAACAGTCCTTTGGACCCCGCTGATCTTGATCAGATGCCTTTCACGTTGCATGTTGAGAATTGCTCTGTCAGCTTTTTGGCTCACAAGCGCCTCGTTGTCCACTTAGCTGCTCGCTGCTCAGAGGGTATCGATGAGTTTATGGGCGAAGCCATGCCTGTTGATCGAGACACGCTTATTGCCGGAGCCATCTTGGCGGATGTGGGCAAATTGCTCGAATACGAAAAGAAGGATGGCGAACTCGTCCAGTCACGCCGTGGCCAATACTTGCGCCATCCTTTCACAGGCGTCGGCCTTGCGATGGAATGTGGAGTTCCTGATGCTGTTTGCCACATCGTCGCGACTCATGCTGGCGAGGGCAATTTAGTTAAACGCACGCCAGAGGCCTGGATTGTCCATCATGCTGACTTCATGACATATGAGCCTCTTGTGAAGGGGCTGATGCCTGAATAGGTCTTCTGATTAGGCCTCCAATCGAGCCTTGACTTGAGCCTCAAGACCACCGGAGGCAATTAAATCTTGGGCAGCGGGGCCTAGGGGGGCGAAGGAGAATACTTGGTCGGCAACTTCAAGTCGGGAGGCCGCGAAATCGAGAGTTGCAGTTAATCCAAT
>DNPI01000064.1:514-5335 GCA_003501525.1 Planctomycetota bacterium | reverse complement strand
ATTCATTGCGGGAGGTGCGAGGCATTCAGAGAGCCCACCGACAAAAAGGGTGGGCTGGCATCGGATACCATTTTCTAATAGACCGCAAAGGAAGAGTCATCGAAGGCCGCCCACTTTCCATCCAGGGAGCCCACGCCGGTGATAACGAAAGAAACCGCGGCAACATAGGTATCTGCTTACTCGGGAATTTCCAATCTCAGTCGGATCGCGGCCTCAGCTATCAGGCCGCGCAATCTCCTAGCTCAGCGCAACTTCGGGGGTTGACAGAATTGCTTGGAAAGCTTCGCGCGGAATTCACTATCAATGCTAGCGATGTTAAATCCCATCTCGAGTTAAAAGGCACTCTTTGTCCGGGCCCCGAGCTCGATGCTTGGACAAAGACTTACAGGTCGAGAAACTAAAGTCTCTACGTAAGGCGGCTAGCGAACAAACCAAAGAGGCCTAGGGCTGCACACCAAGGGGCAAAGTAGTGGAGCTTTCCGGCTCGTACGATTTGAACCAAAGCCCAAAGCGCCAAAAGTCCAAACAGCATGCTGACCCCCGCACCAGCGAGCCACTCTGCCCCCGAGGGAAGATGAGGATCATCTTTTACGAGGAAATGCCAAATACCAGCACCTGTGAGGGCTGGTATTGCCAAAAGGAAAGCTAGTTCAAAGCTTGCAATCGGAGAAAGACCAAGAAAAAGTCCGACCACGATGACCATCCCACTCCTTGAAACACCAGGAAAAATGGCACAGGCTTGCGCTATTCCAATGCCGAGCGCCGACAGCATGCCAATATCCCCCACACTCTTTTGCTCCGAGGGTGAATATTGGGACACGAAAAGCACGCCCGCGGTCAGGAGAAGCCCGCTCGAGGCGAGCATTGGGCTGCGAAATAAGTAGTCGGATTTGTCCCCAAAAAGCAAAGTGAACACCACTATCGGCAAGGTCCCGAAAAACAAAACTCCAGCAAGATGTCGCGCCTCACTACTTCCCGGATGCTCACAGAAAAGACCGGTGCAGAAGTCGATCAAACGGCGCCGAAAAAAAACAAGCAAAGAAACCAAGGTACCGAGATGAAGCAAGACTTCAACCGACCCATCCATCGCGAAGGGCTCTCCGTTTGCCACCAAGGAGCGAGCAAGCACGAGGTGCCCAGACGAAGAAATGGGCAGAAATTCAGTAACACCCTGAATAGCAGCCAAAAGCAAAAGAAACACCATTGACACGTGTTTTCATTCTAGCGACATCTATCAATAGCCCTGCGCTAGTATGCCCAAATGCGGGACTTTGAAAGACAGCTGGCGCTCATCAGGCAGCGAATAACTCGTGCCGCTGATGCTTCCAATCGGGATCCAAACGACATCACAATCCTCGCTGTCACCAAGACTGCCAGTCCGAATGATTTGCGATTGGCTTGGGATTGTGGCCAGCGAGAATTTGCACACAATCGAATTGAAGGGCTAGAAAGGGGACGCGAAATCTTGCCCGACGCCGAATGGCACATGATTGGTCGCCTGCAGGGTAAAAAAGTGAAGAAAGCTTGGGGGTGCATGGATGGCTTGCACAGCTATGACCGGAGCAGCCTAGGTGAAAGGCTCAATCGAGCTGGAGAAGAATTTGGTGGGCCCCCTTTGAAGATTTGGGTGCAAGTAGCGTTGCAAGCAGACGAAGAAAGAAGCGGCTGCCCCCTCGACAAGGCTGACATCCTCATTCGGGAGATGACTGCGCATTCGCACCTTGCCGTTCAAGGTCTGATGGCAATGGGACCCAATCCGGCGTCAGATAAAAAACCAGAAAATGTTTTTCGGGCAGTCAGCAAGGCCAGCGCCAGACTGTCGGAGAAAGGACTTTTGCCTTGTCGGTACTCCACCTCCATGGGAATGTCAAACGACCTGGAGACTGCTATCGCTGAGGGGGCTACTCTATTGCGGATTGGGCGGGCGCTTTTCCCCCCCAAGTAGCCAAGTATGAGCCTACGCCTTCGGTGGAAATCGTCGGACTTCGACGAAGAAGCCGCTTTCCCGCTACGGGGAGGCGCATTGGCTCTATTGTGCCTAGACGACTCAGGGGCACTAGACCGTGTCGCCGAAATCCCAGATGGGGCTAGTGGCATTGTCGTAGGCGAACCCGATGCCGATGGGCGACTGGATCTACACGCACGAGGACAGCTCCAGTTCCTCGCAGACGAAAGCACCTTTCGAAAGGTTCGCATTAAGCCGGGTGGGCGCGTTGCGTTTGAGTCCGGAGCCTGGTCAGGTACGGTTTCGCTCGAAGGAAGTGCGCCCAAAAGCGACCCCCTGGTCGGGAAAGAGCTTGGGGGCTACAAGGTACTAGGCCGCCTGGGCGCGGGAGGCGTCGGCGTTGTCTACCGCGCCTTGCAAATAAATCTCGACCGAGAGGTTGCCTTGAAAGTGCTTAACCCGAAAGAAGCCGAAAAACCTGTAATGGTTGCCTCGTTTCATCGCGAGGCACAAGCGGCCGGCCGACTCAGCCACCCGAACCTTGTTCAAGTGCACGATGTTGGAAAAGCCGACGGCCTCCATTTCTTCTCCATGGAGATAGTGCCCGGGGGGAACCTTGAAGAACAGCTCGAAGAATCAGGGCCGATGTCTTGGGAAAATGCGGTAGCAGCAATACGCGATTGCGCTATGGCCTTGGCCTACGCTCAAGAGCACGACCTCGTCCACCGCGACGTCAAGCCTGAAAACTTAATGGTCAGTGGGTCAGGACATCTCAAGTTAGCAGACTTGGGCCTAGCGGCTACTCGCGGCCTATTGGATAAAGATGTTGCTGGGGGCACACCTCATTTTATGGCACCAGAAGCTTTCGGCGGACGCGAGATAGACGGAAGAGCTGACCACTATTCACTGGGCTGCACGCTCTATCGGCTGCTGACCGGGGAAACTGTTTTTCCGGTACAAGGAGTTAGAGAAATTCTCCGCGCGCACCGCGAATCCAGCCCCCCCACGATTCCCTCCGAGGTTGGAGCTCCGCCAGAACTTGAAAATCTGCTCGCCGAATTGCTCGACAAGAACCCCGACAATCGTCCGAGCGTGGCCTCGGAAGTCGTCGAGCGATGCAGCGCTCTTTTGGCAAAAAAAGTCTCTCGAAAAAGCTTGGCAGCTGCTGCCGTTGTCGCCGTTGCCGCAATAGGGTGGGCTACTTGGCAAGCATTGCAGCCAGCAACAGAGCCCGAAACCAAAACAGTTGTGGAGTATGTCCAAGTCGGCGACGAAGGCGCAGCGCAGAAAGCTTTGCAGCTGAGCATGGAGTTGGCTTGGACCCAAGCTTCAGCCATCAGCGATGCCAGCAAAAAAATAGGCGCCCTCGAGGCATTCCTCTTGGAATTCCCTGCAGGCCCTTTCGCTCTAAATGCACAAGAAGAGTTAGCCCGATTGGTTAAGGAGCGAGACGATGCACTAGCTCGAGATGCTGCGGAGGCGGAAGCAGTGATGGCTAAATGGGCACAACTTGAAGCTGATGTCTCTGGGCACTTGAGCGATACGCGACCCTACTTAGCCTATGTGGCGTTGGCCGAATCAGGCCTTGAGAATTCAGAAAAAGCAGTAGCCATCCGCAAAAGCATCAACGACGCTGCGCAAAGCATTTTCGCACAAGGTGAAATGGCACGCACTCAAGGGCTCAAAGATGGTGACCCCGCAGCCTCTTTCGCCGCGACCGTATTCCTCGAAGAGGCTTTTAGAGGAAGCGATGGAGAAGTGGGAGAGCCGTGGGCCACGAAAATCCTCGAAAAGCGTCGAGAAAGCAAAGAATATTTCGCTTCGGTGCAGCGCGCAGCATTCCAAGCAGATCGCAGCAGGTTAATTGGGGTACTCGATAATGAAATAACCAATGGCCTCGTAACCCTTACGCTTGGAGCGGGCGTACGGTCCTGGAGCAAAGCCTGCGACGAGCTTTCTCATCCTGAGCTTGCGAAGCTGGCCCGTCGCGAGTCCTCGTTCCTGCTTTCTGCAGCCAGAGCTGCAGACGCACTAAGATCCTCGCTCAGGGCCAGCGAAGATCTTTTCGCCATTGAGCCCAATAGCAACAAGCGAGTACGTGTTTTGGGCCTCGAGGGGGAGGGTTTATCTGTTTCAGTTCAGGTTCGCGGGGAGCGAGTAAAAAGGGTAGACCCATTGCGAGCATGGCTCAAACCGGAAACTTTCTCCGGTCTGCTTCGCGCCGCCCTCTCTCCAAGTCGCCCCCCTGAGGAAGCTTGCGCGCTTCACTTGCTGGCTGGAGAGTTCCAGCTGGCAAAACGAATCGGCGCCTGGGATTCTCTGCCCTCCGCAGAAGAATTTGCAAGCCTTGCACAAGAAGCTCAGCAGTGGGTCAACAGGATTCCTCGCAAGCTCACGGCCTATCCAGATTGGTACACGCGACACCTTGACATGTTTGAAAGCGTCAAAAGGTTTGCATCCGCGGCGGCTCAAGGAGATTTCTATTCAGGCGAACTGGAGCTTGCTGGCCTCGCCCAAGAAGTCTCCCTACTTGGCATCTGGGCCTCGGATGGCACCTCTCATTGGGGACTAAATCCGTGACCGCAAGCATTGTCATACTTGCATCCGGAGGTGGGAGGACTGTTGAGAATTTGCACAGATACCTGAGTAGCAACACGCTGGACGCGCGTATTACAAAAATTTTCTCATCCAGCCCAAGCGCGGGCGTCATTTCGCGCTCAGAAAACCTTGGCATAGACGCTGCAGTAGTCAGCGAAGACATCGTGGATGACATCAGAGGGGAATCCCCAGACTGGATTCTCCTAGCAGGCTGGCTGCGCCTTCTCCCCATACCGCCTGATTTCGAAGGTCGCGTACTCAACATACACCCATCCCTT
>DNPI01000064.1:0-228 GCA_003501525.1 Planctomycetota bacterium | reverse complement strand
AGGTCGCGTACTAAACATACACCCATCCCTTTTACCGGCCTGGGGCGGTAAGGGCTTCTGGGGGCAGCATGTGCATGACGCTGTCGCTGCTTCCGGATCTGCTCAAGTAAGTGGCTGCTCAGTTCATTTCGCCTCGGCCGAATATGATCGTGGGCCAATCATTCTCCAGGAAGCCACATTGCTCCCGCCGATGGCAGATTCCGCCACCATTGCCACCGCTGTATTCGA
>DNPI01000017.1 GCA_003501525.1 Planctomycetota bacterium | reverse complement strand
GTGCGGAAACTTATTAGTGAAATTGGAAAACCAACCGAAATCGGGATGCTGCGAAAGGACCCTAAAAAAAAGGGTTGTTCCGCTTCTCCCCGTTCCGAGGATGCAGATTGGCCGATTTATCGCAGAATCTTTTTCGATTCCCGGAGACATAGGCTTGAGATCGCCGCTGGAAGACCGGAACAGGCCCGGGTGAGAGATTCTAGCACGGGGTAGAATTCTTTCGACGTAATGAATGAAACCCTTTCGCAAAACGCTGATGAGCTTGCGCCTATTTTTATCGTAGGGCCACCACGATGTGGGACGACTCTTGTGGCTGAAATACTCGGCGCCCACCCCAACCTTTTTTTCCCTTCTGAAACGCACTTCTACGAAGAGATTAGGGCTGGCGCAGGAAAAGGCCTCATAAAGTCAAAAACACAAAAAGGCGATCGCGCTCTTGACGACACATTGGGGTTGTTTCGCAAATATCAATACGAAGAGGATTGGAAGCGAGTGGAAACACCCGGATTCCGCGAGCAAGTAGAGAAAAGCTGGGAGGAACAAGGACCCGGGTTACCCAACCTCTTTCACGCCTTTATGTCCCTTCAAGCCCAAAACGAAGGGAAGCTCCGCTGGGGGGATAACACTCCTCGAGATGTCTTCCACCTAAAACAAATCCTGACCGATTTCCCCAATGCCCGAATTCTTATTTGTAGCCGTGACCCTCGGGATTTCCTCCTCTCCTATCAGAATAAATGGAAAAAGACGTGGCACATAAATCAATCTCGTATTCGGGCCCTCTATCACCCCTTAACCACCACCCTCCTGTGGAAATCCTCCATGCGACAACTAGAGGTCTTAAATCAAAACTGCCCTCAGGAAAATTGGATGCTCGTCCGATATGAGGACATAGTGGCCAACCCTGAAGAGACTGTCCGAGAAATTTGCAAAACAACCGGGATTAAGTTCCACTCTGAGCTTTTAGACGTCAAAACAAACAACAGCTCTTTCGAAAGTAAAAATGCGGAAGGAATTTTCAGAGATAGCGTTGGACGCTGGCGCAAAGATCTCCCCCGGGAAGAAAGTTGGTTCCCAGAGCGATTTGCGAAAAACGAAATGCGTCTACTGAATTACCCTACAGAAGGAGCAAGCGACGTGGGCAAGCCTTCTGCTTGGAAACTACTCCGCCAATTTATGCGCTTCCCCTTTGCTCTACTTTCGGCAATACGGTCTAATCGGTCAAAAATAGGCCCCCTAGTCCCATATCTCTTACGCAGAGTAGCCCCAATGCTCCGTCGACCATGAGAATCACCCCAATTCCCTTTCTACTCATCGCCCTATCCTGCGAAGGGGGAGGTGAAGGCTCCGGCGAAGGAGTGGGGTCAACCTCTGGCAACGCCACCGGAGAACACTTCGTCTCCACCGAAGGCAGCGACCTAACAGGTGATGGCAGTCGATTATCTCCATGGAGGACTCTCGCCCGAGGAGCTTCAGAAGTGGAAGCTGGAGGGACCTTGACCCTCCTAGCGGGAACATGGGTCGAAGAACTGGACATGCCCACTTCAGCATCGGAAGAGGCACCAATCACGATTCGCGGGCAAGGTTCAGGCCTATCAATCCTCGACCTTAGGGGGCTTGATATCCAGCATGTTGTCGAATTCAAAAATGGGGCTTCAAACTTGATCCTCGAAGGTATTGGGATCAAAGGGCAAGCCGGGAGTCGCTGGTCTCACGGAGTTTTCATCTCCCATGAAGGCATCAATCAAAACATTACCCTGAGGGATTTGAAAATCGAATGGGAGGATGGAATTAAAGACGGAGGATCCGGGATTTTTGTTCACTACCAGGAAGAGGCAAACCTCTTGGTTGAGAGGGTGATTGCTACCGGATTCTCTGACGGAATCTACCTGAAGGGCTCGAACAATATTGAAGTGCGGGATAGCGAGTTCTACGGGAATATTGAGGACGGGATCGATTACAACGGGGGGACCGACGTCCTGCTCGAGGACAATTTTTGCCACGACAATCATTCAAGTGGAATCGTGGTACATGGGAACGAAAATTTTCATCACGGCGGCGTGCTGCGTGGAAATATTCTCCAAAACAATTTAGACGGCATCACTCTTTACCAAACGGACGCCGTTTTGCTCGAAAGGAATGTAGCTTTCGGAAATAGCGATTTCGGCCTTAAGGTCGCGGGAGGCACAAGATCCTCTCAAATCATCCACAACACTTTTTCGGCAAACGCTACCGGAGCCGTCAGGCTTAGAAAGTTTTTAGAAAGCAATACGCTTAGAAACAACATCTTCACTGGCGGCGATCAAGGCTTGGCCGCGAGAATCGAAGAAGAAGCAGGATTCGATTTCGATTTCAACTTATGGGATCCGCCAGCGCTCTCAATTGAGAATCAAGGCCGCCTTGAAAGCCTAGAAGAAATCCAAAGTCGATTTGCAGGGCTCGTAAACGCTCAGTCAGGCGACCCGCGCTTTCGCGATTCTGACGGTGGAGACTTCATCCTTCTCGAGGACAGCCCTGCCGTAGATATCGGCCAAAATTTAGGGCAACAATTCAAAGGGAATGGCCCAGACTGCGGAGCTTTTGAAAAACCATGAGCTATAGCGGCCTATATACCCTTATCCTCCTTGGGCTTCTCGGCCTTGGGTCTTGTCTCCCCGAAAAATCAACCGATACATCAGGGGGCGAATTTACTCAACTCTTCGTTTCAACCGAAGGTGATGATGAAAACCCTGGCACGCGAAGTAAGCCATGGAGGACTATCGCTAAGGGGATTAATTCCATCCGCCCAGGAGAAATGTTGGTCATTCGCAGTGGTACGTATGAAGAAGAGATTGACATGCCGACTAATGCAACTGAAGCGCAGCCCATTGTTATTCGCGGTGAAGGAGCCACCAAAACCATCATTGATCTTCGAGGGCGTGAATTCCAACATGCTGTCAGCTTTGCTGAAGGAGCATCCAATCTCACCCTTGAAAGAATCGGGATAAAGGGGCGATATTTCACTCGCTGGTCTCATGGGATTTTCATTTCCGATGTAGGCGAGAATCGCAGAATTAGTTTGAGGGATATAAAAATTGAATGGGAAAATGGAGAGAAAGACAGGGGGTCTGGAATATTTGTCCACTTCCAATCCGACGCCGATCTTTTAGTTGAAGATGTAGAGGCTTCTGGATTTTCGGATGGCATTTACCTCAAAGGATCCAACGGGATAACTGTGCGGAACAGCCGATTCCATGGGAACATCGAAGATGGCATCGACTACAACGGAGGAGAAGACATCATCATTGAAAACAACCGCTGCTATGGGAACCATTCCAATGGGATTCTTGTGCACGGCAATGAAAAGCCACAATCAGGGGGGATACTGCGCGGCAATATTCTCCGCGGCAACAAGAACGGACTCACCCTCTATGAGACTGATGGCCTTGTGGTTGAAAGGAATTTAGCCCATCAAAACAATGAATTCGGGTTCTTCCTCAGCAATGGAGTAAAGAACTCTCTCCTTAGGCACAACACATTAACCGCAAATCCAAACGGCGCTCTTAAGGCGCGCAGGAGAGGCATAGCAAACGTGCTGCGCAATAACATCCTTTGCTCCGGTCATAAAGGCGTGGCTGCCCGCTTCGAGCAAGTATCTGGGTTGAATTTTGATTTCAATTTATGGAATCAGGCCACAATCGTCCTGGAAGGCCAAGGGAAAGTCTTGGGGATGGAAAATATTCGCCAAGTCTTAGGTGGCATGACAAGTGCTCGTCTGGGTGACCCTCAATTCCGGGACATGTCCCTCGCCGACTTTTTCCTTCTCCCTAATAGCCCAGCCGTTGACGCAGGGCAAGCTTACGGGGAATCGTTCGAAGGCGAGGCCCCTGATTGCGGCGCTTACGAAAGCCCCTAAGGGTCGCCAGCTGGGGCACCTCTGTAGCAAGCCAATGTTTTACGTGCAACAGCACGCCAAGAAAGCTCTCCTTCAGCGCTTTTGCGAGCTCCTGCCCTAAGCAAAGCTGTTAGCTCAGGATCTTCAAGAACTCGGCACAAGCTGTCAGCAAAAGCAGCAGGGTCTCCAGGCTCCACAAGGAGACCGTTCTCTTTGTCTCTCACCACCTCGGGGAGGGCGCCCACCCTAGTGGCAACGACTGGGACCCCGAAAGCAAATGCGACCGCGATTACCCCGCTTTGACTCGCTTCTAAATAGGGTGCTGCAACAACTGTCGCCTGTCGAAAGAGTCGGCCGACATCCTCTGCTTGGACATATTCGTCATGTATCTCTACCGCCAAATCCTTTCCAAAGACATCCTGGACCTTTCCCAACGAAGTACCTTTGCCGGCAAAGACAAAACGAGATTCTGGAATTCTATCCCGCACAAGCGGGACAGCCTTAGCAAGGACATCTACGCCTTTATAGGGCTCCATACGACCAAAGAAAAGAACGGTTGGCTCGATGTGCGAGGCCTCCACTCCAGCATCCAGAGCTACGAAACCTCTCAGGACTCCATGCGGAACTTTCGTAATCATTTGGATTGGCACACGCGTTCGCTCGGCAAGGGCACCACGCAAAGACTCCCCATGGACTATAAAGCGAATGCCCTTTCGCCTAACAACAGGAAGGACAACTCTATATTCGAGGAAATTGAGAAACGGGTTAAGTTTGTTCTCTTCCCCTAAATGTGGAGTGACATCATGCACTGTAACAACCACGGGCCTCTTGGCTAAGAGGCCTACCAAGGCAACTGCGGGATCAATCGACGACTGCAAATGCACCACATCCGGATGAAACCTGCGCATCTTTCGCCGGAGCATTAAAACATTCCGCAATGTGGGCCACGAAAAGACACGCCGACGAGGTGGAAATGGAAGCTCGCAAACCTCTACTCCTGTGGGCAAAAGTTCCCGCCACTGTGGCCCGATAAGACGATCCGCATGCCGCGGGCAAAAAGCGATGCAAACTTGAGCGCCTTCAGCAGCTAAGCCACCCGCCAGCTCCAGCCCATACTGAATAAAATGTGTACTAACGAGAAAAACTTTCACTTCGCTAGAGGAAGTCGGAAATAAAGGTAAGCCAATTTGGCGCATTCCACCCCTGTTCGCCAACAAAAGAATGTCAACTTGAGAAGCGAACTAGAAGGCCCGTATTTCCAAATAAGACGCTTCCACGCACGAATTCCTTCAAACCGATTCGAGCTCATCGACCTTCGGTGGACACGAAAAGCCACCAATGGCTCAGGAATCAGCTTCACCGAAAGCCCTTTGGAAAGGAACCGCAAGAGAAGGTCTATATCAACCTTAATCGCCAAGGAACGGTCATAGCCTCCAATTTGAAGTGCAGTGTCGCGCTTCATCGTCGTGCCCGAATGCTTAAAGGGAATCCGCGGGCGAATAAAGACAGCGCGCCTCATAGCGGCATTGCTCTGATATTGAGGATAGCTGCGATCCTCCCAAGACCCATCGGGCAACAGATGACGGTTATCTACATAGAAAAAATCAACCTCAGGGGATTCTCCTACGGAATCCGCTAAATACTTAATCGCTCCGGGTAAGAGCAAATCATCTGAATCAAGAATGCAAACCCAAGGGGTGCCCGATTCTTCCAGCCCTCGTTGACGAGCTTGCGCAACACCTTGATGTTCCGCAAAAACAACCTGCAGGCAAGGCTCTAACTCGGATTGTTCTCGAAGCCACTCTCGCGTCTCTGAATCAGACCCATCGTCTACTACAACCACCTGAAAGCCCTTTGGTTCTTGCTGGAGCACACTACCCAAAGATTCTTTGAGAAAGCCAAGTCGATTATGGGCCGCAAGAAGGATTGTGAAGCTTTCAACGCCCTCTTTAAGGCAGTCTTTTTCTCTGGACTCACTGTGTCCGCTCGATACAGCGCCGGATGGCATAGCGAGAAGGTATAGAATCCCTCTAATGGAGTCGAATCCAACGGTGACGAAGAACCCAAATCGATGGCGGCTGGCGTGTGCTGGCGGCTGCATTGGTTTGCTTGCGGGGGCATGTCTAGGTGCATTAGATGGCCTACTTGCGCTCTTCAACAGTGGACTAGTCTTCGAAAATCCAGTCGTCGGTTTAGGAGAGGTCGCCCTCTTCTATGCGATAGTCGTAGGTCTATTGGGATTTCTCGGCGGGTTGCTCAAAAAAAGACCCGTGGATTCTGTCAGCGGGGCAATAGCAATCATGCTCATTGCTGTTCTGAGTCGATTCGTCTTGATAGATATTTTCGGAGGCAAAGGCCTTTTGGCAACTGCACCCATACTGACAATGCTTGGGGTCCTAGTGATTTGCGATATAACTCGGAGAGGTGTGACGAAACTAATTCAACACTCAGCAAGTGTTCAAATATTTGTAGGTGGGGTTTTCGCAATTCACCTTCTCGCTTGGGCTCTCGTCCCGTCAACTCAAACACTCCGGAAAATACCGCGACAAGCATCAGAGCAGCGGCCGCCTAACCTTGTCACCATCATGATCGACACCCTTAGGGCCGATCGTCTTTCATGTTATGGCTACAACCGGCCAACTTCTCCTGTTATCGACGCACTCGCCACCGAGGGTATCCGATTCGATCGCGCTTGGGCTCAATCACCCTGGACCCGCCCCTCAGTTGCCACTCTCTTTACCTCCCTCTACCCATCAACACATGGCACATGGGGACAGGCCGACAAGCTCACCTCTTCAGCTCAACTCATTGCCGAATCCTTTAAAGAAGCGGGCTATCACACGGCTGCTTTTTCAGCAAATGTTCAAGTTTCGCCCACTTTTGGGTTTTCGAGGGGATTTGACTGGTTCTGGAATGATAAGAATCCAAAAGTCTTGCAAGCATCGAAAATCGGACGGCTTTGGAAAAAGACTCGGCAACTTCTGATATCAACTTTTCTACCGCACCTAATGCAACGGGCAGGAAATCACGGGATTCTCAGAGGAACCGATGCCCGCACCGTCAATACAACCGTCTTGGATTGGGCAAATCAGCTGCCACAAAACACACCCACTTTCTTATATGTCCATTACCTGGACCCTCACCAGCCTTACAACCCTCCAGAAGATTTAATCAACACAAGACCCATTGACCCAGTCGCGACGAATGCGCGGTTACAAATCCCGTGGGATTTTTCGCCCTTCCACCCCGATTCTCCTGAAAGCAAATATCCTGAACCGGAGAGTGATCTTCTGGAAGATCTCAATGATTTGTACGACGCGGAAATTCGCTTTGTTGACCGTGAAATAGGCCAACTCCTATCTAGTCTCAAAGAGAAGGAAATACTTACCGATAGTGATTACCTCCTGATTCTCTCTGACCATGGAGAAGAATTCTATGACCACTTCCAATGGCGTCACGGCAATTCACTTTTTGAAGAAATGATTCGCGTTCCCTTAATCCTGATTGGCCCAGGGATTCCTGCCCAAGTTTTTTCTGACCCAGTACAACTGGCTGACCTTTTCCCAACTTTAGCTTCCTTGATGGGAATACGGGCCCCGGAAAAATCCAATGGCATTGACTTAACACCTATGCTGCAAGCAGGGCAAGCTCCGCAATCCAGGATTGTCTACTCGGAACGCCCAAAAGAGGGCGCTTTTCTCCGAGCCATCAGCCAAGGAGCAACCAAAGTAATTGGATTAGGTGATTTGGGCACAGATATCAAATGGATGACCTTCAATCTCGACAGCAACCCTAAGGAGATATTCTCAGTGTCGCCAAATTCTCCAAAAACAAATGCCTTGCGCGATTCTTTAATAGAAATCGGGACTTCAGCACTAGCTGCAAGATTGGCAGGATCCCAAGCAGCGCTCGATCCTGCAACAAGAGCCCAGCTTGACGCTCTTGGCTATGTAGATGGTGATTCTTAAAAAGTTTCAGTGCGGCCCTAAGTCTATATAAACAAGTCGTTTAAAAACTAGCCAGCGTTATCGTTCTGGCCCCATGGTCGCTAGTCCTGTGGTAGCCTTATGGGTACTAGAGCCCCCTGCTCAACCACTTCACATCATGCGAATTCGAATTACTCTACTCGCGACGGCTCTCACGTTTGCCGTCGGATCCGTCCCCGCCTTAGCCGCTCAACAAGATGCCCCATTAATGTGGCAGTCAAACGGCGACACAAGCTTTGAAGGAATGGGAAGGCGACTTTACGCCCTAGATGATTTCAATGGAGATAGCCGCACAGACATCATCTCTGTTAATCCGAACGGTAGCTCAAACTTAATGACTCAAAATGGAGTCATAAGAGCCATTTCGGGGACGGATGGGGCGCATCTTTGGAGAATTGATGGGAACTATGACTTCGAACAACTCGGGCTCACTTTCCCAACAATTGACGACATTAATGGCGATGGAATCCGAGACCTCTTTGCTCTCACCTCAATGGGGTCAACCAATGGTTTTCTGCGCAATGGCTTCTGCCGCGCGATTTCGGGAGCGGACGGTTCGATGATGTGGCAGGTATTTGGAATGTCCGACAACGAGCAATTCGGCTCATCCTACGCGCGTAGCGACGACATCAATTTCGACAACACTGAAGATATTGTCGTCGGCTCTCTTGGTGCATCCAGCATGGGATTCTTTGGGAATGGCTACGTCCAATGCGTTTCAGCCAATTATGGATGGACCATGTGGAGAACAAACGGCACAGGTAATGACCAAGGAATTGGCGCAAACGTTGTAATGGTTGCAGATTTAAACGGCGACGGGAAACGCGACGTAATCGCCCACAATCCCGAAGCAAATAGCAGCGGTTTATACCGCAACGGCCTAATTATGGCCCTTTCAGGTACTACCGGACAAATTATCTGGCAATCTGATGGCGCCATTGACAATGCACGATTTGGGGATTCTGTGGATGATTTAGGAGACCTAAATGGAGATGGGATTTCCGACCTTCTAGTTGTCGACCCTGACGCTGCCGCTGGGGCGTGGATGATTTACCCCGATGCTGGAAAAGCCAGCCTTATATCAGGAGCCGATGGGACTCCTATATGGGAACACGCTGGAACGCATCCCGGAGAACACTACGGAACAGTCCATAAGGTCTTTGGCGACGTCAACGGTGATGGCGCAGTCGACATCGTTATGGGCAACCCCGAGAACTCTTCCATGGGACTGGCCAGTAACGGAACGGTTGAAATCCTATCTGGGGCCAACGGATTCCCTCTGTGGGTTCGCGCGGGGACCTTTAACTACGGCCTCTTTGGTGCGCAGCTTCTCCTCCCTGGAGATCTGGACGGAGACGGCGCAGATGACGTACTAATGGTGAGCTCAGAAGCCTCGACCGGAAGCTTTTGGAATCCGCTGGTCAACAACGGACATATTGAAGCCCTCTCTGGGGCCACAGGGAACACTATGTGGCAAGTTCTCGGTGCCAACAATGGGTCTCACCTCGGAGCCAATCTGGTTCTTGTTGACGACGCAGACGGAGACGGAGCAATGGAAATAGTGTCCGGCAGCCCCCTTGCGGATGAAAATGGGCTAACAAACAACGGAAAAATCATTGGTCTATCTGGGCGCATGGGAAGTCCTCTCTGGTCGACCGTTGGCGACAGCAATGATGCCGGCCTCGGATTCTTGATGAAGGCCGTTGACGATGCCGACGGAGATGGCGTCGATGATTTAGTAAGCACTAACCCAGGCGCTGACAGCGGCAATCTTATTAACAATGGGATGGCAACTTCCTTTTCGAGTGCAACAGGCGCACAACTTTGGCGTTATGACGGAACATCGAATGACCAAAGAATGGGGACCAGCATTGTCACGGCCTCAGACGTCGACTTTGACGGAACAAAAGACGTTTATGTCGGGGCATATGTTGCAGATACAGACGGGCTTGCTGACAACGGCTCCCTGTTTTGCTTCTCAGGAGGCGTTACCGTGCCACTCTCTGTCGACGGCCTCCACCCAGGGTCCTTGGCAACTTTCAGCGTGACCGGCGGGACCCCTGGAGCAACCAACTGGTTCGGAATTTCCTTGGTAGGGCCGGGCCCCACAATGACCTCTCACGGTATTCCTCTTGCGCTTTCCGAACCTATTATGGTCCTCGGATCTTCGACTGTGGACTCAACAGGGTCTTCATCGGTGCAAGTCCAGGTCCCCAATGGAGCGGCAGGAACAACCTTCTGGGCTCAGGCCGTAGAAGTCCAAGGCCCTCACCATGTGCAGCAATCTCAAATGCGCATGCTAACCGTGAAATAACGGTCGACAGATTCACAAGAAGAGCGGGTCGCCCCTCCTAGGGCGGCCCGCTCTTCTTTAAAATCTCAACGTGCTGATCTTAAGTATTCTGGCCCTGTTCGCTGGCCCCCTACTTTTTTACCTTTCAAGGGGGAGCCGCAATTCAAGCGCTGCCCTGGACGGGTTTGTGCGAATTTCAGTGGCAGGGCTTTTGCTCCTCTATGTTCTTCCGCAGAGTCTAGCCCTTTCGGGATGGCCAACAGTGGGGCTTTTTGCCGCAGGACTCTTCCTCCCCATGATTATTCATGGTCTATTAAAAGCACAAGAGAGGAAGACTGTGAACTGGGAAGTAGGTCTAGGCTTAGCTGGCCTTGCTCTCCATACGTTCCTCGATGGAATCGCCCTCCACCCAATAGGGGATGCTTCTGAAGGGCATTCTTTGGCCTTCGCTGTAGTCCTCCATCGAGTACCTGTGGGGCTTGCCGTTTGGTGGCTCATGCGACCGCGGATAAAAGCTGCCACCGCCGTCTTTGTCTTAATAATCGCCTCCACGCTACTAGGCGAATTCATGGTAGGACACTTTTCATGGGAGTCTACTCAATGGATGTCGAGTTTTCAGGCTTTCATGGCAGGAGCTCTTTTACATGTAGTCATTGGACATTCATTCCAGTCTGCTCACATTCCTAAACGACCCTACGAGAACTTCTTTTCCGGCGCAGGGGGACTAGTTGCAATTGGACTATTACTAGTGGCTGCGCACAAGACTTCCACCGTAGGTCAGGATTTCCTGCAACTAGCAAAAGAGAGTGCCCCCGCTCTACTCGCTGCATCTTTGACCGTAGCCTTAGCAAAGGCCTTCCTCCCGATTCGTTTAGTCGATTTCTTTCGAGGGGGCGGACGACTCTCCCAATCATTAAAAGGGACCATCGCAGGCCTTCCTGTTCCGATTTGCTCCTGCGGAGTAATCCCTCTCTATAAAGGTTTAATTCAAGCGGGCACACCAAAAAGCGCCGCCATTTCTTTCTTGATTGCCAGCCCTGAAATTGGGTGGGCATCAATGTTGCTTTCCATAAGCCTTCTTGGAGCCCCCATGACAGCTCTACGAGTAGCAGGGGCCGCATTGCTTGCGATCATTTTGGGAGTAGCCCTCGGCACTAAAACCAAACAAAGAGCGGAGCGCCCCAAAACAACGGAAAAACAGCAGACGTCTTCTCTTCGGGAATCTTTTGCCTATGGTTTTGGCGACCTAGTTGATACTACTGCCCCTTGGATTCTTCTTGGGCTTGGCGTGGCAGCCTTTGCAAGGCCACTACTCGAGGGAGCTTGGCTCGCAAGTCTTCCAGCGGGACTTGATGTCATAGCAGCTGCCATTGTGGGAATGCCTATCTATGTATGCGCCTCAGGCTCTACACCGCTCATCGCTGTTTTGCTGGCTGCAGGCCTCTCACCAGGGGCAGCTATCGCCTTCCTCTTGACGGGGCCCGCCACAAACCTAACAACCTTTGGGGTGCTAAAAAAAATGCATGGAGCTCGAACAGCTCTGGTCTTTAGCATTGGGATGCCCATCCTGGCCATAGGACTAGGGATTTCTGCGAACGCTTGGCTCCCCGCAATAAAATTCGTCGCTGGAGATCTCCACCACCATCCAGGCGCAGTATCAATGAACAACCCTAGCGGGTGGTGCCTCCTAATTCTTGTCGGGGTCTACTGTGCCTCTTTACTGCGACAAGGAGTAACAGGCTTTCTGGGCCACGTCGTCACTCCTCTCGGAGAAGAGCACGAAGACCATGACTGCTGCGAGGAGCAAGCTTGAGCTTAAGGAACATCCGAGGTGCGCTTGTAATGCCCGTCGCAATGGCTTGGGCTTTCGGGTTCATGGCCGCATTTCTAACGCTCTCCCTAGTTCCACCTTTCTTCCAAGCGGGAAGAGGTCCCCTTCCCCGGTTATGGGCAAAAGGAGTTATGTGGATTTATGGCATTAAAGCAGAAATCCGAGGAGAAAAATACGGCAGCAGACCGGGCCCAAAAATCGTTGTTTTTAATCATGTCAGCACTTTTGACGTAATCGTGTTGGCACTAATCTGGCATAAAAATGCCACCATTGTTTACAAGGAAGACTTTCACCGCATTCCAATAATGGGGGCTCTGATGCAAAGAATGGGATTCATCCCTATTAAGAGGAAAAAGCGGGATCAGGCGCTTAACAGTCTTACCAAGGCAGCGAATGCCCTCAAGGGAAACGATTTAACACTGTTCATTTCTCCAGAAGGGACGCGATCTGGTGACGGGAAGCTGCGGCATTTCAAAAAAGGTCCTTTCCATCTTGCGCTCGCAACAAAGGCCCCCCTTGTTCCGCTAGTGCTGACTGGATTGGAGAATGTAATGCCAGCAGGATATTGGTTCGCTCGACCGGGAAAATTCACTGCTGAATATCTTCCTCCTATATCGACAGAGCACTGGCTCAAGAAAAGCCTCCCGGAACACATCGAAGAGGTACGGAATACCTTTCTAGAAAAAGTCCCCTCCGCAGATTGCTAATTCTCCATCAATCATAACTGCTTAGCAATTTCCTGATCGCGGAGTTCTCGCCTCAGCAGTTTCATCATCGAACTTTTAGGCAGTTCATTTTTGAATTCCCATAATCGAGGAATTTTGTACGCCGCTAGGTGTTCACGGCAAAAAGACGCGAGATCTTCTTTGGACACAGACGCCCCTGACTCCAATACAACAAAGGATTTAACTGTTTCTCCGCGTTTTTTGTCCGGAACGCCAATCGTGCACGCTTCAAAAACTGCAGGATGCTCAACCAGAATTCGATCTATCTCATCAGGGAAAATGTTGTATCCACCCGCAATAATCATGTCCTTTTTTCGTCCAACAATCCTGAGGTATCCCTCTGAATCTGCGACAGCCAAATCGCCGGTATAAAACCAACCATCACGAAGGACCTCCGCGGTTTCCCCGGGCATGTTGCGATATCCCTTCATCACTTGCGGGCCTTTGGCAACAAGCTCTCCTTCTTCTCCGGCAGAGAGATTCGTCACCCCATCAGAAGGGTCAACAATACGGATATCCGTCCCTGGAACCGGAATGCCAATGTGCCCAATCTTTCTTGTCCCGCGCAATGGGTTTACGGTTAACACCGGCGATGTTTCTGTAAGGCCAAACCCCTCAACAATAATCGCATTGGTAAGGCGCTCGAACTTCCTCTGAATTTCTTCGGGGAGAGGCGCAGATCCCGAAAAGCAATATTTCAATGACGTGAGGTCCTGGTCTGCAACGCCAGGGAATTGATTAATGGCATTAAACAACGCAGGGAGAGCAGGGAAAAGCGTCACCCGCTCTTTGCTGATATTCTTAACCATGGCCTGAATATCTCTCGGATTCGGCATAAGGACCATGCAGGCACCACCCAAAACCGGCCAAGCCATGCAAACGGTCAAACCAAAAACATGAAAAAAAGGAAGACAGGCCAAAAGCACCTCTTCACCAACTACCAATTCAGAAAACCAAGCTGTTACCTGCTGAGCGTTGTAAGAGATATTGCGCTGAGTTAGTTCTGCTCCCTTGCTAACACCGGTAGTCCCACCGGTGTATTGAATACAAGCCACATCTCCCATTTCATGCTTTACAGGAGGAGGCGCTGGCGACGTTGCCTCTAATAATTCCCGGAAGAAGTGGACTCCTGCGTTGCTAGCAACACTGGCAATAGCTGGCGGTTTTTGACGCTTAAGCTGAAAAGGGGCCAGCCAATTAAGCGGAAATTTCAAATACTCTGGTATTGAGGCGACAATATATTCCCGAACAGGAAGCTCTTCCCTCATTTCACGCAGGTGCCGCTCCCAAAGGAAATCCGCTGTAATCGCGACCTCCACCTCTGCATCTTTCCATTGATGTGCAATCTCTCGAGGGACATAAAGAGGATTCGTCATAACCGCAGTTGCCCCAAGCCTTTGAATCGCAAAAAATGAAATTACTGATTGCGGAAGATTTGGCAAATGCACAGCAACACTCGTTCCTTTGCCAACTCCCATTTGATACAGGGCTGTGGCGAAGCGATCTACGGCCTCATTTAATTCGGCATAGCTCATCCGGCAATTCATAAAAACCAAAGCTGGCCGTTGGCCGTAAGCCTCTGCGCTATGAGAAAGAAAAGCCGATATTGGGGTGTCCTGGAAATTGATGTCAACAGGGACCCCTTCATCGTAAGAGGCTTGCCAAATTCTCTGCTCCATAGTTCGAGGATAGCGCATCCCCCATATCCTTAGACTGGCAATGTGCACCCCGCCCAGCTTCCCGAAGAAATCCTTCTGACGCAGACCGACGTCGAGCCCCTTCGAACAGGTGGCCCTGGTGGGCAACACCGCAACAGGAATGCAACAGGGGTGCTTCTTATTCACAAACCATCCGGAGTTAAAGCCTCCGCTACTGAACGACGAAGCCGGAAAGACAATCATCGGGAGGCGCTGCTAAGGCTGCGGAAAAAACTCGCAATCGAGAAACGAACACCGCCTGGAGAACGCTGCCCTTCTGAGCTTTGGGAATCGCGGCTACGTAGCAGGAGAATAAAGGTCAACCCAAATCACTCTGACTTCCCCGCTCTTCTGGCCGAACTGCTCGACCTCCTCATGCACGAAAAAGATGACCTGCAAATCGTGGCCAAAGCGCTTGGAACGTCAGCCTCACAACTTGTCCGCCTACTTAGCTTAGAGCCGAAGGCTTTAGCCAATCTAAATGCAAGAAGACACCAAGCCGGCCTAAAACCTCTTCGCTCATCATGAAGGCAAGCAGAAAAAGCGTTTTAGGGATTGTCTTTCTAACTGTTTTCCTCGACATAGTTGGGTTTTCGGTAATTTTCCCGCTTTTCCCTTCAATGCTTGACCATTATGTGGGACTAGAAGGGCAAAACAGCATCGTGGGAAGGTTGGCATTCAACCTGGATCAATTTTCTGGAGGAGATAGGAATGCAACCATTACTCTTTTTGGGGGGATACTCGGTTCTATATACGGCCTACTGCAATTCCTCTCATCAGCACTTTGGGGAAATCTATCTGATCGCTGGGGAAGAAGACCTGTTCTCCTTCTAACCCTCACGGGGACAGCTGCGGCCTGCTTACTTTGGAGTTTCTCCGGAACTTTCTTAACCCTTGTGGTGGCACGAATCCTAGGCGGCGCCATGGCCGGAAACATCTCAGTGGCTTCCGCGGCCGTCGCTGATTCGACGCCTAAGGATGAACGAGCGGGTGGAATGGGAATTGTTGGAATGGCCATCGGACTTGGCTTCATCTGCGGACCCGCACTAGGAGGAGCGGTGCCGCTAATTAATCCCATAGGAGATGCCGTTCCAAAACACCTTGCCCTAAATCCTTTTTCTTTTGCCGCGCTTGCCTCTTTCTTGTTAGCGCTCATCAACCTCACTTGGGCAATCTTCCGTTTTCCCGAAACCTGCCCACGTGACACACATGAACCCAAGAAGCATTCATCTTTCAATCCCTTCGCTCGGTTGAGAACTCTAAAAGTCCTAGGCCTACAGCGTGTCAACTTGGTTTATTTCCTTTATCTCCTTGCCTTCGCTGGGGCCGAATTCACACTAACATTTTTAGCCGTCGAGAGGCTCGAATTCAGCAGAACTGATTTGGCCTGGATGTTCGTCGCCGTAGGACTCGTTATCGCCCTTGTCCAAGGAGGCCTTGTAAGGAAGATTGCGCCAAAGGTAGGTGAACGATTTCTGGCCCAAGCAGGGCTTTTGCTCACTATTCCTGGTTTCCTGTTTATTGCCGGTGCAGAAACCGCTACTGCGCTATACGCTGGATTAATTTTTATGGCAGTGGGCAGCGCTTTCGCAATGCCATGTTTTTCCGCCTTGGCATCACTTTACGCACCAGTCGAGAACCAAGGCCTTGCCCTTGGGGCATTTCGATCAATGGGTTCACTCGCCCGCGCAACAGGACCTGTGTTGGGAGCGTTGCTTTATTGGAAATGGGGCAGTGGAAGCCCTTTCTTCTCCGGTGCGACTTTTCTTGCTTTGCCCTTGGGGCTATCGCTTGCCTTGCCTCGACCTAATACAGCCACACTTCACTCCCAAAAAGAGCAATCCCCGTAAGAGAAGAAACGGTACTCCTTTTCGATTGCATGCCCGTAGCAAGATTTAACCCAATCAAGGCCTTCGACCGCCCCTAAATGCTGGGCAAATGCCCCAACAAGGCCAAGAAGTGTGGAACGCGGGGTATGGAAATTAGTTAACAGAGCATCTACACCTTTGAACTCATGCCCGGGCAGAATAAACAAATCCGTTTCCCCCTTGAGGGGGCCACCATCGGCAATAGTTTCTAAAACTCGAGCCACTGTCGTCCCAATTGCAACAACTCGCCCGCCGCTGCCCTTCGTCTCAGCGAGCAATTCTCTAACTTCCAATGAAACCTCATACCGCTCGGCGTGCATCGTATGATCCTGCACCTTCCGGCTTGTCACGGGGTAAAAAGTCCCTGGCCCAATTTCGAGGGTAAGTTGAGCAGAGGCAATGTTTTTCTCCGCAAGGGCGGCAATGACGCCAGTGTCAAAATGGAGGCTTGCCGTAGGTGCAGCAACAGATTCCCCCTTATCCGCCCATATTGTTTGGTATCGATCCGTATCTTCAGGGCTCTCCTCCGGCAGCCCAAGTGCCCGGCGCCGGGACCGTATATAAGGAGGCAGAGGCGGGCTGCCTGATAAATAGAGAAAATCTCGCCAAGAAAGTCCTTCTGGGCTCTTCACAATCCAACGGCCCCCTTGGCGCTCCTCCTGAATTTTTAGTGCTCCACTTTCCGTTTCGAACGTTTGACCCACTTTGAGCCGATTGCCAATTAGAAGACACTCTCCCTCTTCAGGACTTCTTTCAGCTAACCAGAGCCCTTCCACTTTTCCGCCTGTAGATTTCCGAGCAACAAATCTAGCCGGAAGGACGCGACTATTGTTAAAGACAAGCACATCGGTCGAACGCAAAATATCTGGGAAATCCTGAAAGCAAAGGTGTGCCATCTCATCGATGCCGGGTCGAGCGACAAGGAGTTTCGCGTCTTCCCGCTGGTCAGGGGGGTGGGTAGCTACCCGGTCATCCGGAAGGGGGAAATCCAGCGCCTCGAGATTCATGGAGGCTTAGCGCCTCACCCAGGCCCGAAATTCAGACATTTGCCGATGCAAATCGTGCTCGTCGGTACCCGCCGGGTTTTTGAAAAATGGAGCTGCAGCACGAAGCGGACCACTTTCGCCACGCTCAGAAGCTAGAAGAGCAATCCGGGCCAAATCAAGAATCAAAGGTGCAGCTAGGGCACTATCACTACCCTGCCAAGTAAACTGCAACTGCATCTTTGCACCCAAGAAACCTTCGAAATGAATGAAATCCATCGCTGTCTTCCAATCATGCAGAGACGGGACAAAATCGATACTAACCCCCGAATGGGTTTCTTCACTCCCTAATATTCCTTGCAGGACACCGTCCTTGTTGGCAACTTTCCGGGATTTCCGAGAAGGGTCTTCCAGGGCTGCGCCATCACGATTCCCAAGCATGTTGTAGCCTTCCCAAGCAAGGACTCGAAGGGCTCTGTCCCGAAACATTGGCGCTAAGGCCGATTTCATTAGAGTTTCCCCCGTCTTCCCATCATTCCCCAGCAGAGGCACGCCGCTGCGATCTGCCCACCCAGAGAAAGCCGGCACATCAGTGCTCATCGCCGGTGTGAAATTAATAAAAGGCAGGCCTTCGGCGACCGCCGCAATCCCATAGAGCAGTGACCGAGGGAAATCTGCTGGGGCAGAAACAACAAGCTCCAATGGATTCGCCTCAAGCTCATCCCACCCGGGGGGCAATTCCCGCTGCCTCTCAGCAGTAGCCAAATTGACCACTACCATTCTCTGAAACCCCTCTCTTTCGCGCCAAGACCGAAGGTCCCCCCGCAATGCCTCGATGATTTCCACGGAAGGGAGCTCTAGTCGATCGCGAGCAGAAGAATCAGCAATTCCGGCATCTTCCGGCTCAGGAATACCCGGCGCTATATTCAGCTCCAGCCGATCGCGCAGAGACGCTCCAAGCTCTACTAAATCAGCTGGCAAAACACCTGTTCGCCGAAGATCTTCAGCTGTGCGATGAGAATCACCAGCGATGTCCCAACCAACTGCATGTATATCTGCAAGATCAACCCATGGGGTAGACGAAAAATCTGGCAATTCCGTTACTAAACCAAGGGGAGGTGTTCCACTGCGCAAAGCCTCTAAGCCATGAATAACTGTGGAAGCAACGGAACCACGGGCTCCTACTAAAACAAGTCCTGTGCGCACTGGGCCGCTCATAACTACTCCCCTTTTAACCTCCAATAACGTTCAACAGCGGCCCGGTGCAACCCCAAGTTTCGGCCAGGCAAAAGAATATTTGATTGCGAATCGTCAACAGCGGCCTCCTTCCAATCGCGGCCTTGCTCAAACGAAGTCGGAGGCACTGCAGCTAAATCAACCTCATCCACAGGAATGGACACCCCACCTCTCTCGTCAGAGTTAAGATCACCAATCTGAGGCGAGCTTGAGACTAAAGAATTCGGTGAAGGGCTTGCTGCGCCAGCATTAATCCACAACCCGATTAAAACGAAAAGGGCAGAAGCTATCGCTAAGGGCTCGAGCCCTGCGACAGGGAGAAAGCGCGGCTTAATGCCCAATGCACTGGCTTCAAGTCTTCGTTCATAGGGATGCCCAGCATTCACAGAAAGCGCCGCTCTTAGAACCCCTGAGGGGTCAGAGGCCGGATCAATAGATTCTTGAAGCGAAGAGGAGGCGGGGCGCTCAAGAAGAAACAACAAAAACGCTAAAACACCACCAAGACTTGCGGGAGGCCCCCAAGGCAGGCCCGCTGACCAAGCGGGGACACCAAGGAGAACGGCGCCGAAAGCCGAAAACCCTGCACACTGACAAAAACGCCAAATCTGCCGACGTCTAACCAAAGAACGATTAATGCTCAAGCTCATTCCGAAGGAGGGGGTGCGCTAAGCGGTTGACGAGAGAAAAATAGTCGAACCGGATGGCCAAGATCCGGGAGAAGATAAATGTTCGGATACCAAAGATATTGGTCGTCAGCATTCGGGTCATTCCCCGTCAATAAATGATTTGCCGGAACAAAGTAACAAAGGCTTACGTAATTGCCTTCTGCATCCGCAGCAAACATTTCGCGAGCGTCTCGGTGCGGCTTAATAAAGCGCGAACCGAGATAAATAAACTTGCCTCTGTGGTAAGCGCGTTGATCACGCAGATTCAAGACCAAATCTTCCGCGCGATAGAAATGCGTTTCCATCTCACCGACAGAATTTTTTACCTGCCAAGAGGCTTGAATATAAAAGCCATCACCGGAAGCCGGGATTACCCGGTGAGCCGGTTTACCAGCTTCTAGATCTTCGCGAGAAGGTGGCTTCTCTAACTCCTCAAACTTCCCGTTACTACCCGCTTCCACCCCGAGAAGGAGCATCGCCGTATTAAGAGATTGCGCATCAACACCCTCGCAAGCAAAAAGGGCTTCATGATCCTTGCCCCGGGGAAGGTTAATAATCAAGTATTCAAGTGGGTCAGAGCGCTGACAAATAGTTGCAGACAACTCAATCCAACCTTCCTGCATGTTTAAATGGACCCCTTTGCCCGCAAGCTCAGATATCAAGGAAGCCTCTTTTGCATTTTCCTCCTCGTGCTGAGGAGAAAAAATAAAAGTTAGCGCAGCTAAAGCAGAAAGAATCATTACAAATAAAACGTTTTAGAACTCAGATGGTTTAAATCCTAACGCGGTGAGGGCCTCAAGGGCTCGCACGGAATCAGGGCTCCCAGGTAAAGCTGTCCACTGAACACGCAAAAGGTAAAAATTTGCTTCATCTAATTTACCCGCTTTCGCTGCCGCTAAGCCGCCTGCCAACCATCCTCTCGAATCTGTGGGATTAATCCCCGCCGCCTTGCGGCCCAAAGAGAATGCCAAAACATCTCCGCCAACGCATTCGAGTGCTAATTCAGAGGCCTCCAGCAACGTCTCAAAAGAAGCCGCCGGAGGACCGAGGAGACCGCGAAGCGCCTCAAGACGAAACTGCCCCAAAAGCCCGCGGGCTCGAACAAGCAAGCTTCGTTCTGAAAGTCTGTCAATCGGGAGCACCCATCCCCTGACCCCTGATTGCCGCAGGCCATATGCCAAATCGGATTGCCACCTTTTGATTTCCACCGGTACGGCCAGGAGATGCTCAAGACTGCGTGCGTGGTGGGCGTTTTCCCCCTGAAGGCTCGATATATGAGCCCAAGCGGCTAGCGCTCTAATCCTATTGCGAAGAGAGAGGCTTACCCGTAAGGCCGCTGATTCCATCCACTGTGCCACCGGAAGGGGAGTCCCGGATTCCGCCAGCAAAGGACAAATAGCAATTAAGCGAGCAAGTGGTACATCCTGAATGGGAATCTCTGAAATAACCTCAGGCAATGTTTCGGGATATTCCTCTAAGCAAGATGAAAGAGCAAGGGCTGTTTGGAGAACTAAAGGCTCCTCCATTAATAAGCGCCGAGGATTCGGAAGATCAACAGAGTCCATAAGCGAAGGAGGGACCTCTGCAACCAGCAACGAAGCCAAAGACTCTGCAAGATTTAGCTTTTCCAAACTCCGGGGGAAACGAGCTTGTTCTTCAAGAATGGCGAGCTGGAGGGACAAAGACTCTTCCTCTTCAAGGCTAAGTCGACTGACAGCAGAAACCCCCGCCTGACGAATCTCAGCATCACGATGGCTAACCAACACACGCACCAAACCTTCTAACACTTGGTAATCGTGGGGCGCCTTATCGAGCAATTGAACCAAAAAAGCGGACCCTGCCGGGTAATTGGCAAGAACTTTGAAAGCCACTACACGCGCAATTGAATCAAATCTATTTTCCCGTGCGACCAAAACAAAAACCCCCAGATCTTCGTCAGGCTCTGCACTAGAAAGTCCTCTCAATATTTGCTCTTGGCGAAAAGGAGTTGCCCTATCTAAATATTGACGCAGAAAAGCACGAGCTTCATGGGAATGTGGGGCTCTGGCCACTGCCAACGGAAAAGAAATCGCTTCAGGAATATCCCCATTCTTCAGGATTACTCCTAACCAATCGTCAATGGCAGAAGAGCGCCCTAAGGAGCGAGCAACCGCCATACCTGTTGTGCCCATTCCCCACCCACCATGAGCAAACCATTTCGCCGCCATTTCTTGGGCCGGCAACCAATCTAAACGGGAAAAGTCCAACATCCACCCCGCTTGCCGGGCCAGCGGCAAATCGTCTCGCACCCTTGACTTAAACTCATAAAACGATTTTTCCGGGCCAGAAACAATCGGTAGCAAGCGCCGCGCAATATCCCGCAAATCATCCCCGTCTGAATCAAGTAGCGCAGTCAGCTTCTCTTCTAGTACGCGATCGGGAAACGGGCGAATCATGCCATCCAAAATGGTGTCTCTATTCCTTTCTGGGAAATTGAGAGCCTTTTCAAAAATCTCCCCCCGGGCATCGGCATCGCTCTCCAGTCGAGCAAGGATGGTCAAAGCGGCTAAAGCAGTCGAAGAATTCCGACTGTTCGAAATTCCCCAAATTATCCCTAGGTGCTCTGGCCCAGCCATAGGCGACCAAGCCTTTAAAAATGCGTAGACAAAATCGTCAGCTCGATCTCCCTGCAAGATAGGCGCCAAAGCCTCCAAAGCCTCGGCTCCTTTCCAAAAAATATATTTGGAAAGGATTCGGCTCCGGACCTGAGGGCTCCCGAAATTTCCGCGGTTGCTTAACAAAAATCGCTCAACAGCCGGCATCACATCCGGGAACGCTCCGTTCTGGAGCAAAGCTAGCGCAGCATCTCGCCCAACAAAATCTTCGTTCAATAGCCGATCAACCAACTCGCTTGCCCTCGCGAAGTCAATCCAAGGAACAATGCGAGCAAAAAGGATGTCAGCGCCGGGTTTCCCTGGATTGGCCAATAGACCTTTAATCGCGAGATTAAACCCTTTCTCCTTAGTGCCTTCCGCAACCAAGATATCGCCCAGAAGAATCGCAGGGGCAAGGACCGAAGAGCCAAGCAGAGCTTTCTCCCAACCATCATCAGGATTCCGAGTAGACCTCAGCAAAGACTCCAACGTTTCTCCTGCGGGTAGCCCAAATTCTGCCGCCTCCAATGCCCTCTCTAAGCCAGGACGAAGCTGGCGATTAGTGCCGACAGGGAGGAGCCCTCGCTCTTTCCCCGTTTGAATCGGGACGAGGAAGCAGGCTGTCGTTAGCAGAAGAATCATTGGTGCTTCTGAATCGCTTGCGGCAATGTTTCAAGGATATCCGAGGCGCACAGAGATTCTTTGCCAACCCGACCCGATGCAATATCACCAGCCAAACCGTGCAAGTAAGCCGCCAGTCGGGCAGCATCCCAGGTCGATAAACCACGCGCTAAAAAAGCACCGAGCAAGCCGGAAAGGACATCCCCGCTGCCCGCTGTTGCCATTCCAGGATTCCCTGTCGTATTAACCCACGTCCCAAGCGAAGGGGCCCCAACAAGTGTCCGGTGCCCCTTTAAGATGACAACCGACCTAAATTTTTCCACTAATCGCTCCAGAGCCTCTTCCCGGTTCTGTTGCACCGCATCCGCCGAATCCCAAGTCAAAAGCCGAGCTGCTTCGCCCGGATGTGGCGTAAGAATTGCATTTGATGTGAGTGTAATTAGCCTCTCCCCGCGCGCGAGATGATTAAGTGCGTCAGCATCCAAAACCATCGGAGCAGAGCCTCCTTCCGGAGGAATAATATTCAAAAGCAAATCACCAACAGAGGATTCATCCCCCAAACCAGGTCCAATAACAAGTGACTGTGAGCTCCTAGATTCGGACAACAAGACCGATGCATCACTTGGGCGAAGCTCACTGCGGGAGGAATCCCCGCAGAGGCAAAGAAGAGCTTCCGGCACAGCGGCGGTCATTTCAGGCGCAATACTTCCCGGGCATCCCACTACGGCATAACCAGCTCCACCTCGCAGGGCCGCTCCCGCAGCTAACACCGCCGCCCCGGCCATCCCGCGAGAGCCCGCAATAAGAAAAACTCGACCCATGTCACCCTTATGAGCATCATCAGGGCGAGAAGGAATGGATGGGAGAGTTGTTGCGGGCTCCGCCATACGAAAAGAATAAACCACTTCTCCCTTAGACTGTTTCCATGATTGCCTCGGAAAACGACGCGGATTATTTAGATGGTTTAAATACCTGCCATACAGAATGGGCCAGCGCATGTGGAAACGACAGGAATTGGCTCAACGTCGAGGGCGTACAAGCACAATCATTTCTCCAGCGACTACTCACTAGCGATATAACCGCGCTCGCGGAAGGCAAAGGGCAGTGGTCCGCCCTTCTTAACCGAAAAGGTCAATGGATAGCAGATCTGCTTGTTTTCCGTCTTCACGAATCGACCTTCATTATTGACCATCCAGCAATCTGCTCAGAAGGGATTCTATCCACTCTAGAAAAGGCCCATTTTGAAGAAGATGTGCGATGGACCCTGGAAGATTGGCAAAGAACTCTAATTCTCGGGCCCAAAAACACCGCGGCGCTGGCGCAGTTTCAAGCAAATATGTCGCCCCCGCCTTCTGAGCTAACAATCGCCCCTTTCTGCGACGAAGGGTGGATTCTGGGTCGGCCGGACATGGGCGCTCCCTGTTTAGAAATTTGCACGCCCCGGGATAACACAAGCGAACTAAAAGACAATCTCCACGCACTCCAAAAAATCTCTGTTGGCCCTCTGGTTCTTGAGGCGCTTCGCATCTCCTCTTTTATTCCGAGATTCGGAAAAGAATTCTCAAGCGAAACCATCTTGCCCGAGACAGGCGAATGGCGGAGGACTTCTCAAAGCAAAGGGTGCTATGTGGGGCAAGAAGTAGTCGCCCGGGTGCGCACTTATGGAGAATCCCCGTGGAAAATTTGCGGATTAGAATTTGAAAGCACCCACCCCCTAGAGGGAATGCGGCTAACTGATTCGGAAGACAAGGAGATCGGGCATGTGACCTCTTGGGCTCTATCTCCTAAACATGAAAAATCTACGGGGCTGGGAAGGATTAGGCGCAAAGCCGCCAGGAAGGACAATAGAATCTTTGCCATGCGAAAGGATGAAAAAATCACTACGAGAGTAGAGCCCCTCAGCAGAACCTGAGATGCCAAGCCTCCGAGGAATTTTGATCCTGGTAACACTCGCTGGAGCAGGGGTTTTCGCTGCATCTGTCTTTCTAGCTCCAATCGACTCAGGGACGCAAATGCCGCCTGAGCCTTCCTTGCCACCACTTGAAATTGCAGAATTTGACGACAGCCCTGTCGTTTCCATCACCTCCCCTAAACCTGAATCCAAGCCAAGCCATAGAGAAGATATTGGGCAAGCTACCCCAAGCTTTTCACTCAGCATTGCGGCGATGAAAAATCGCTCACGCGAACCAATCCCTGGGGCACAGGTCAGATACCGCCAAGTAGGCAACGAAGATTGGACCACCCGAAGGGCAAAAACAAACGGGAAAATCGAAATCACCATGCTGTCTAGTGGAACGTGGGAAATACAAGTAGCCTGCCCAGGATTCTTTCCCTCGGAAGTCCAGACCACCTCAATCCCTCGCGAGGACACCCCTCTCGAATTTCACCTTTTAAAAGCAGCGCATGTAGAAGGAACGATTGCGGGAGTAGACGGCTCACGAGTGAACTTTGGGCTAGTTCGTTTCATCAATCAAGAAACCGGTGAAGTAAAAACGATGAAGCCTTCACCGCGCGGCTCTTTCCTCTCCCCTCCTCTAAAGGGAGGTGCCTGGACAGTGGACTGGGTCGAGCAGCCCAATGGCATCGCCGATACCCGTCTAGTTGCCCTAGTGGCCGTCGCACCAGGTGAGCGCAGGAAAGTAGCAATGCAAATCTTCAGAACCGGAATGACCGCTCCAAGTGGCACCGCGGCTGGGACGCGAATTGTTAAATAGGATTACCTAGATACGCCTTCCGGCCAAACCCAAAGGCAATGCCTAAAAGGGCTATAGCAGCCAACAACCGCTGACCCAAATTCCACGACTCCAAAGCCTCCGCAATCCCAATAGGAGGGATTAGGGCCAATCGAGTTGTCGCGCGCGCCCACGGCCTCTGCTCTAGCCATTGAGCAGCAGTCGGGCCATGCTCGTAATACCAACCAACAAAAATGCGTCCCCCAGGCCATGTGAGAAGCCAGCGGTCGCGGAAATGACGAAGCGTTTCAACAGCTGGGCTGTGGGGGTCTTCAAAAGCCACTGAAGCTATAAAGCATGGGCCACCGCTGTCCTCAGATTCCGACGGGGCGTTCACTTGGAAGCTCGGCTGAACACCATTCCCATTGTCAACCACAAATGGGCCGCCGGGGTTTTGTAAGTTCAGGTTGTACGTGCCGACGGACATGTCAGGGAAACGGAAAGCGAGCGAGGAACCATCTGAGGCAAGCACCGTTTCTGAATCGCTCAAATCAATAGGGACATTCCCTACGGTAACCACCATATTCTCCAAAAGAGAATCTGTATCCGCGTCATGGAAAAACGCCGACGTTGGAAAGAAGCCACCACCAGCCGTTACGGTCACCAATGGGGTTGCCCCTTCTGTAATCGTGGAAGGGGAAACTGTCGCCTCCATCGAGAACTGAAAGACGGGGCTCAACTGAGCAGTCCCAAAATTGCTCGCGCCATTCAGGCTAATAAAATTTGTAAGAACCGAGGCTTCAGAAACTGCCGAAGGATCCCACCAATTCCCATGAAAATTGGGCATGCTTAAAAAGAAATCCATATCGCTATCAAGCGCAACCGCTGATCCCCCGTTTGAAGCGATAACGTTCCTCCCTGCCTCTAAAAAGGAGCCATATGTCCCAAAATTGGGCAAATTATTACTCAAGGGGGATGGAGCAAACCCATTAACCTCAAAGGCCACGCCATCACCGCTGGCAAGCTGGATAAGGTTCCCTAAAAACTCACTTGTAAGATCAGCTTGATTAGCCGTACCTCCGTTCGTTTCCAATTTCACGCCCGTCTCACAACCAATAATCTCGTTGTACTGCACAGATGATTCCATCAACGCAGCAAGGCCACCTCCTGTCTGGTTGGATGACTCTAAGTACAAACCAACTTGCCCCGCAGGGGGAGTGGAGCCAGGGTTCGGTCCCGTAATTTCATTCCCGCTGACAAGGCATCCCACTCTGCATACGCCGACAGTGCCCGATTTAGACGCGATTTTAATCCCAGCAGATCCTGTCGGAGAATTAGCTGTAGGGAGGAAATCTTCAATTTCATTCCCCTTGACCAGAAAGCCCGTACCAACCGCATAGTCCGTTAGCCCACCAGCGCCATCGGAGGCTTCGACTTGAATCCCAATATTGCAACCCGTGACAAGGCAACTTTCTACACTCCCGCCGCTTAATCCTCCTCCCCCAGTAACATAAAAATCAACCCCCACATCTGCAGCGCTAGATTCGCCAATAAACTCACAATCCCGCACCAGAACTTGGTTGTCTAAAGTGCCATCAAATTGGAAAAATGCCCCAGTAGAAGAGAACGTGAACCTCGAATCCTCTAAAACAAAGCCCCGCAAATTCGCACTGGCAAGGTTTGCAATCCCAACGCCGCAATTAACAACTTCCACCTCACTCAAAGATGTAGAAACCGTAAAGTTTTCGAGTAAGGCAAAAATTTGCGCGGTCCCCTCCCCATCAAAAACAGGAACCTGCAGATTCCCTGCTCGTACGCTCGTCCCAGGAAGGAGTTCTATTGGCCAACTTTCCAAACTGTTCCCAATGAGCGAGCCTACTTCAGTGTAAGTACCAGTAAACAGCTGGATTTCGTGCCCCGTAGTCCCCAGCGCTCTTGCCACGGAAAGGGCTTGGGTCAAGCTTTGGAAAGGATCCGAAGCTCCACCAGAGTTGACATCAGAACCGTTAACCGGGTCAACAAAGAAAGTTTCCCCCTGCGCCATTAAAGGGAGAGCGCCGAGAAAGAAGCAAAAAAGGATTGAGATTATTCGCACAAGAAGAATTTTAGGCCCTAGCGTTGAATTAAAGATTGCCCATCCATAACGTCGGGCTGCTCAATACCCATAGTCTGCATCAATGTGGGGGCAACATCTGCAAGAACCCCCATTTCACGAAGAGACCCACCGCGAAATTTTTCCCCCATGAGCAAAAAAGGAACGGGGTTAAGAGTGTGAGCCGTGTGAGAATCACCTGTATCAGGGTTCACCATCATTTCAGCGTTCCCATGGTCAGCAGTAATCGCCATCGTCCCCTTCGCTGCAAAAACTTTCTCTGCAATGCGCCCTAGACACCTATCAACAGCACTAACAGCTGCCTCTGCTGCAGATTGAATCCCTGTGTGCCCGACCATGTCAGAATTCGCGAAGTTAACGACGTAAAGGTGATGCTGACCGGCTTCAAGGCGTTGGCAAACCTGGTTGGTGACCTCCTGTGCTGACATTTCTGGCTTGAGGTCATAAGTCGCCACTTTTGGGGATGGCACCAAATGCCTTTCCTCGCCTTCGTACACCTGCTCCCGCCCTCCATTAAAGAAAAAAGTGACATGTGCATACTTCTCTGTTTCAGCACACCGGAATTGACGTAGACCTTTTGCGGAAACCAATTCTCCAAACAAGGAGCGCAATTCCTCTTTAGGGAAAGCTACTGGACACGAAAAATCGTCTCGGTATCGAGTCATGCTAGCGAAATAAACTTCCGGGGCGGTCTCTCTGTCAAACCCTGAAAAAGTTGGCACAAGGAAAGCCTCAGTGATTTGCCGCACTCGGTCAGCACGGAAATTGATAGAAAAAACAGCGTCCCCGTCTTTAATCCCATTAACCCCACGATTAATAAGTGTCGGAGCAAGAAATTCATCGGTCTCCCCATTAGTTCGACCGAGAGCTAATGCTTCACTCCAGGATTCAACCGTACGCTCTGCCTTACCCAATACGGAGGCTCGCCAAAACTTCTCGATTCGCTCCCAGTTTTGGTCTCGATCCATGCCCCAATAGCGCCCGGAAAGGGAGGCTACTTCGCCGCCATATTTTTCTAAAACATTGTCAAGATCCTCCATAAAGCCGGCACCACTCGTAGGCGGAGTGTCCCTGCCGTCCAAGATGGCATGAATCCGAATCTGATTGCTTGGCAAACCTAACGCGTGAGCCATTTCAAGAACCGCATTCCAATGCTGATCGCTTGCGTGCACTCCCCCGGGGCCAATCAAGCCAAAGAGGTGAAGATTGGTGCCGTGAGACCGAGCATGCTCAATAGCGCCCCGAATCGCTGGCAGCTGAGTAAATTCTCCTGACTTAACGCTTCTATCTATCCGAGTGATTGTTTGGCGGACAGTGCGACCGGCTCCAATGTTCGTATGCCCAACTTCTGAATTCCCCATCAACCCCAACGGAAGGCCTACTTCCTTTCCCGAGGCGGAAAGCAATGCATTGGGCCACTCTTCCCTCCACCGAAGAAAGTTGTGAGCTGGGGCACTAGTCACCGCATTGTGCGCGCTAGGGTCAGCATGGCCCCAACCGTCTAAAACAATGAGGACTGTGGGTTTGATGCTACTCATAAAGATGCAGGCATACGATACGGGGGTGGGACCAAACCGACACGCCCTCCTGCCTGTTATTGGGATTCTTTTAGCATTTGCGTCTTGCCAAACCACGCCAACAGGAAGGAAGCAACTGAATTTTTATTCCTTGTCTCATGAAATGCGCATCGGGGCACAAACATGGGAAGAGACCTTATCCGAAGTGCCGCTAATAGAGAACGGAAACAATGCTGAAATGATCTCGCGCATTGGCCAGGCAATCGCAAAAACCGCGCGCAAAAAACACCCGGACCCAGCAAAAAAATTCTCTTGGGAATTCGTTCTCATCGAGGACCCTGACACCATAAATGCATGGGCACTCCCAGGCGGGAAATGTGCTGTGTATTCTGGACTGCTTACGGTCGCAAACGATGAAGATAGCCTTGCCGTCATAATGGGCCATGAGGTGGCACACGCTCTACTGCGACATGGCGGTGAGCGACTTTCGCAAGGGCTTATGTTTCAAGGCGCCCTCATTACTGCAGACAAAACTCTAGAGAGACGCAACCCTGAGGATAGACACAAAATCATGCTCGCCTTGGGCCTCGGAGGCGTGCTCGGCATCCTCTTGCCCTACTCCAGAACCCATGAAACAGAAGCTGATGAATTGGGCCTATTGTTGAGTGCAGCCGCCGGATTTGACCCCCGAGCAGCTGTACCGCTTTGGGAAAGAATGGCAAAAGCCTCTGAAGGTTCAACGCCCACTTTCTTGTCTACTCATCCAAGCGCAAAAGACCGAATTCGAAGATTGCAGGCCATCACACCCAAAGCCCTAGCCGTGTGGCAGCGGGCAACCGTCCAAAACGATGATTCGAAGCCTTAACATGAAAAGCCTCAGGCTTCTTCTTCCTCAACCATCAACGCTGCGAGAAGCTCGAAAACCGACTTGACCTCTCTCACTTCTATTGGCATTGACTTAGGCGGCACAACCATAAAGGGTGGAGCTGTAAACGAAGGGCGGATTGTTGCTCGCGAAGAGACAACAACCCCACAGAGCGAGGACGCCTGTATTGAAGCAATCGCCAGTATTGCTCGAAATCTAGCAAGTAAAAGTACGAACCAAAGGATTGGGCTCGGCGTACCGGGCGTGATTAACCCAGATGGGGATTCGGTAGCGGGGACCCCAAATCTCTCGTTTCTCGCTGGAAAGCCCCTCGCCAGCAGAGTCTCGGAAATTCTTGGGGCGCCTGTACTCATGGGCAACGATGCTTCTCTCGCTGCACTTGGTGAGGCTAAGCATGGCGCCGGCAATAGTCATCCAGACTTTCTCCTGGTAACGCTGGGGACAGGGGTGGGAGGAGGATTAATCCTAGGCAACAAACTACATACTGGCCCTGGAATGGCAGGAGAGATAGGGCACCTTCAGGTAGGGCACGAACGAATCTGCGCCTGCGGCGCACAAGGATGCCTTGAAGCCGTACTAGGAGCAGCCCCCATTATTGAGAACCTCAAAGAATGTGGTGTGACAAGCTCCTCACTCCCTGAAGCGAGTCAACTGGCCCGAAGTGGGAATGCTGACGCCGTGAAGGCTTTTGCGAATGCCGGCAAGTACCTAGGAGAGGCTCTAGCCCAAGTCTCCCTGCTTCTTGATATTCGAGTTTTCTTGTTCGCCGGAGGAGTTTCCGCAGCCATTGATCTGCTTGCGCCGAGTGCTTTAGCGATATTGGAAAAGAGAGCTTTCGGGAGAAAAGCCCAAGACTTCCTAATTGCCCGCTCAACGCTCGGCGAAGACGCGGGGATTTTCGGAGCAGCCGAACTAGCGCTACAAAATACTTAGTACAAACCGACTTTCCGGGCTTTGTAATCAGGGAAAAAGCCCTTTGAAGGCTTAAACCCAAAAACCCCATCGAGGCACTCCGCCATCACATCGCGGAAATCAGTCGTGACCTGTACATCCCGACCTTGGTAGAGATTCTCAGGGCCGAGACCCCGCCAGGAGCCGTGCACTTTGCCACCTTTCACTCCACCACCAATCACAAACATTCCGCTGCCATGGCCATGGTCTGTCCCATTGTTCCCGTTCTCTCGAGCCGTTCGGCCAAATTCTGTCATCACCACAATCGAAGTGTTCTCCATCCTAGGTCCCATATCTTCATAGAAAGCAGCAATAGAAATAGCAAAATCTCTCAATCGATCCGCATGCCGCCCTTCCACGCCACCTTGATTGGTATGGTCATCCCATCCACCAATATCTATTCCAGCAACCTCAAGGCCCTCTCCTGATTTGAGTACACGAGCAATGATTTCAAGCCGCTGCCCAAACCGGCTGCTGGGATAATTCGCAGCACTATTCTTTCTGGATTTCCGGTCGCCAACAATTTCTTGGAATCTCCGTAGCGTCTCAATTGTCGCTTTCCCTGATTGGACAACGCCCGTTGAATCATCTTTCCGCTCACCCATCACGCCGCCTTCTTGCGTCATTCCATCTCCATAAAACTCCTCGAAGCGGTCCAACAATGCAGACCCTTTCTTTCTGTCCATTGAAGTGGGAACCGCAAGAACGGGGAATTCCCCACGGAGAGAACGGGGCAAAAGCTCTTGAGTTGCCATTGCTCGGAAATCGTTAGTCGCTTTAGACGCCGACAAGGTCAAATACCGGTTGAGCCATCCTGATCGCACAGTTCGATTGCCCGGCGCCGCAAACTCCATGAAATCTTGAGCATCAAAGTGGCTACGGGTGGTATGTGGAGAGCCCGCGCCCACCACAGGCGCAAAATCTTTTGCCTCCCAAATCGGCTTCAAAGCAGAAAGAGCTGGATGGAGAGCCCAGCGGCTGTCCAGCTTGACTGGCTCATCTTCCTCTCGGATAGCGAGACCAGGGCGTATCGATCTATAGACCGGATCTTTCCATGGCACCACCATGTTGAGGAAATCCGCTCCGCCCCTTAAATAGACAGCAACGATTGCCGGGGGATATTTTGGTTTCCAGAAACCCGAATGGCCGGGCAGTAAAGATGCGGCAGGGAAAGCACCCGCTAGAGTCGCAGAACGCTTAAGGAAATCGCGGCGAGATGAACTCATTGCTGCTGGAACTCCGGTGAACCAAGAAGTAGGCCAAGAAGTCGAGGCCCTAAGTCGTAAAGATCCGGAATGCTCCGGCCTTTGAGATAATCGTTTGTGACCGCGGCTAAAG
>DNPI01000227.1 GCA_003501525.1 Planctomycetota bacterium | reverse complement strand
GTGAGACAGGTCGGTCCCTATCTGGTGTGGTTGTAGGACGCTTGAGGAGGTCTCTCCCTAGTACGAGAGGATTGGGAGGGACGGAGCACTGGTGTACCAGTTGTCTCGCTAGAGGCACCGCTGGGTAGCTAACTCCGGAAAGGATAAGAGCTGAAGGCATCTAAGCACGAAGCCTTCTCCAAGACTAGGCGTCCCCTTCAGGGCCCTGGGAGACTACCAGGTTGATAGGCAGCAGCTGTAAGCACGGCAACGTGTTCAGGCGAGCTGTACTAATTGCCCGAGCGGCTTGATTTCCCCCAAACTTCGCTTTACTGCGGGGAGAGGGGTTGTGTAACACGATTTTTCGACCACACTTCCGATCAACCAATTGCCCGGTGCCCATAGGGTTCTGGCCACACCCGATCCCATTCCGAACTCGGTCGTTAAGCAGAATCCGCCGATGATAGTGGTTCGTCCGCGAAAGTAGGTCAGTGCCGGGCTTCATTTAGGCCGCCAGAGTCATATAGATTCTGGCGGTTTTTTTTGTGGTGAAGCTAGGGGCATGAACCCGAAGGAATGACATTGCCCGGCCTTTTAAATGGCATCTAGGGAGGATGAAGTTTCGAACTCTCGGAGTCTTTAGAAGGATTTCGCCCAAGCGGGGAGCCTGAGGATGGCTTGCGTATACGAGGGCTTAACGCCGCTACTTAGTAGCGGCGAATGACTCCAGTCACTACACCACGTACTTCGAGCTCTTCGCAATAAATTGGAGCCATTTCTGGATTCGCTGGCTGGAGAATTGTGCCACCGTCTGGCTGCGGGTAGAAACGCTTAAGTGTGGCCGTTTCATCGGGAAGAACTCCGACTACTATGTCGCCGTCACGAGGAGGTCGATCGCGCCTAATTACAACCATGTCTCCATCTTGGATGTGGGCGTCGACCATCGAGTTGCCTTTAACCTCAAGGAGGTAGGTGTCATCCGCAATTTTGAGAAGATCAGCGATTGGAACTTCGGAGCGATCTTCTATTGCTTCAATTGGTTCTCCTGCGGCAATTCTCCCCAAGAGCGGAAGAGAGGGTAAATGAGAAGAAATTTCTCCAGGAAAAGGGGCCAAGGAAGGAGCCTGAGCTCTGGGCTTGCCGAAGGCAATGTTTTCTCCCACTTCAGTTAGTTCTAGCCCCCGAGATGCTCCTGGTAGCAGATTTTCTAAATAGCCCTTAGCGAGAAGGGCTTGGATATGACCGTAGACGGTAATGCGATTAATACCCAAGCTTTGCCCCAATTCCTCCAGCGTGGGGGAAATGTGGTTGTTCTCCTTAGTTCGTGCGAAAGACTGCAGGACCTCAAGCTGTCGGGAGGTCAGAGGTCTAGCCATGCTTTACAGAACCATTAAAACTACAAGCAGGGCAGCCACTAAAAGAGTAGCTTCAAGCTCCCGCTTGCGAGTGTTGAAAGAGTGCGGTTTCATATTTTTCCCCATTCTGTAGGGTTTATTTGACCTGAACCCCAATCTGTGGGGCGAACAGGTACCTATAGGATATCGGCAAACAAAACCCTAACAAGTCACAAAATCCGTAAAAAATTAAAATTCCCCGCAAGGGTAGAATGGGGCGCTAATCAATGGCCTTTTCTCCGGAAATACATCCCCTTTTCCCTGTATCACCTTTGCAAAGGTTGGATGGGGCTCCGAGGCAATTGCCGACTTACCGCGGCGATGTCGCCGTAGTGGGGACAGGAGTTGCTGGGTTAGCGGCGGCTATTACTGCAGCCGATCGCGGGCTTCATGTCCTTTTGCTTTCGAAAGGGAATAGATCGCAAACTAATACCTTTTATGCTCAAGGTGGAATTGCAGCTGCTATGGGTTCAGGAGATTCTCCGGATTTTCATGCTGCCGACACTTTGAAAGTGGGTTGTGGTTTGTCCGATTCTTCTGTTGCGGAATCTATTACTCAAAATGCTCCTGAATCAATTAGGTGGTTGCAAAGTTTGGGTATGAGGTTTGACCTAGAAGAAGATGGCAATCTTTCGTTGGGCAAAGAAGGAGGCCACCGAGCGGCTCGCATTCTTCACTCTGGTGGCACGCTTACAGGTAAAGAATTCCAGCGCGTCCTTGGTAATCATGCGGAAAACCATCCCAGCATAGATATCATCGAAGGTTTTACAGCCGTAGAGATTTTGAAAGATGCTGAGGGAGAAGCAGCAGGTCTTGTGGGCTTAATGTGTGGAAATGCAAATGGTGGTAGCAGTGCTCCTGTCCTTATAGAAGCCCGCGAAGTAGTTCTTGCGACTGGAGGCGGAGGGCAGATATTCCGCGAAACAACTAATCCTGAATCTGCGACTGGCGATGGAATTGCGATGGCGATACGAGCAGGTGTTGACTTGCAGGATGTCGAATTCACTCAATTTCACCCAACCATTCTTTATCTAGCGGGCGCTGCTCGTTTTCTTATCAGCGAAGTGACACGTGGTGCAGGAGCCATTTTGAGGGATAGGACAGGGCATGCTTTCATGGAAGCTGTTCACCCGGATGCAGAACTTGCTCCCCGAGACATTGTCAGCAGAGGTGTTTTTCGGAAGATGGTCGATTCGGGCGATACACATGTTTATTTAGATTTCTCTAGTGTGTCGAACGCTTGTCAGAGGTTTCCTGAATTAGCTCGTATTACAAAACTGTTCGGGATTAACCTCGAAAAGGATTCGGTCCCAGTAAGACCCGCTGTGCACTATTTTATTGGCGGGATCCGAGCAGATTTGGAAGGCCGCACCTCTCTCGTTGGACTTCGTGCGGCTGGTGAATGTGCCGCGACGGGCTTTCATGGAGCCAATCGCATGGGCTCGAATAGTCTTCTCGAGGGGCTAGTGCATGGCCGTAGAGTTGGGTTTTCTATAGGAGAGGCATTTGATCGACCCGGCCGCCGTCCTTTGCTGCCTATGCCAGGTAACGGCCAGGTACAAGATGGTGCAGCCCTTCACATGTTGGATATGACTTATTCTTTGAAGTCTTTGATGTGGAGACAGGTTGGCATTGAACGTGACAGAGCTGGATTGGAGGATGCTCTTTCTCGCTTGAGTGCGTGGGAAAGCTATCTTGCTAATCTGGGGCCATTTACACCGGAAGGCGTTGAAACAGTCAACATGGTGCAGGTCGCTCAGGCAGTTACCCTGTCAGCTCTTTTCCGGGAAGAAACTCGTGGGACACACTTCCGAACAGACTTTCCCGAATCCAAAGAGAGTGGGCAATCCCATACTCTTTTGACCGCGGATGCGGGCGGTTTGCATATACGCTCCCAACCTGTCACTGTTTTTGAAAGGGCGCGCTGAAACCACTCAAGCGCCCGCGCAGAAGGCTGTTGCAGCGGCACTAATCCTTCCTGGGAGCATGGGAGAGCGCGCGTTGAATCCCCTGGAAGAGATTATTGGTCTTGCCGAAGCAGCGGGAGCGAATGTTGTCGATTCTGATTTCCAGCGCCGGCTCAAACCGGATGTGAGAACGGCTTTTGGTAAAGGAAAAGTTGAAGAACTTCGCATCCTTTGTAGTCATCACCACGCGAATCTCCTGATCGTTGACCACAACCTTTCTCCTAGCCAAGCGCGGAACTTAGAGGAGGAAGTGATGATTCGAGTGGTAGATCGGACAGAACTCATTCTCGATATTTTTTCAACTAGAGCTCGGACACGAGAATCTCGGTGGCAGGTTGAGCTTGCACAGATGCAGTATCTCCGTACTCGCCTCAGGAGA
>DNPI01000114.1:16699-22714 GCA_003501525.1 Planctomycetota bacterium | reverse complement strand
CCGATATGCTTAGCTCACTTTCTCTGGATATTTCTGCGCCTGCATGATGGCCTAAATTCTCAACCATTAAGTAGTTAAAAGCAGAGTGGGTAGGGGAAAGATACGTTTTTTCTTTTTGCCCGAAGAGTTGCCTGGCCAGAGAGTCTTTGCTGCAGGGAATTAGGAAGGGGTTAAAGAGAGAGGCCAGCATTCTTCGGAATGCTACGCGGTGAGCTTGCCTAACCCAGTTTAATTCTGTTTCTGAATGATTCTGTTCCGATATAGCCCAGGCGGCACTCTCAAGGAGATTGTTGAGTGTTGGGGTCCTTGGGCACCATGTTTGGCAATTGCTGGGGTGATAGATTGCTATCTCTGGCTTTTTATTAGCTTGAAAGGGAAGCCTGGACCAAGTTGGCATTGAAGCTAGAAATTCTGGCCATTCATCGCTGGAACGGATTCCAGGAGCAGCCGAAGGGGCGGGTAATCCTAAATGTTTGACGAGGGCTTCACAGATGTCCTCGCACAGGCTTTCTGCTGTTTCTATTGAAGCGGAGCTTCCAAAGGCATTTTGATATTGCACGGCTTCGGCCCAGTGACCAAGCGGGTGAGAGTGAATCCACGCCCAATTATTGCTGTTCAATTTCAGAATTGATTCACGACAATCTTTAGGTCTTCGGCTCCAGAGGGGCTCTGGGGACTGGTGGATAACGGTTGGTTTTGCTCCTTTTTCTCGTAGGGCCTTAGGCAGATGCTTCTCTGCCAAGTGCCAATCTCCAAAAAAGAGAGTCCAGTGCCGATTGTCTTTGATTTTGTTTAAGCGGTGCCACAACTGTGCCGCAACGGCGTCGCGGTGCTGAGCGTTCCCATTAACCCAAGCTCCGGCGACAAGGCCGCCACGTGATGCGATAGCGGACAGAGATTTCTTGTAAGTGTCGGCAACGGATCGACCGTCAATAAGGAGAAGTTTTGGATTCGCGAGAATCTCACTTGCTGGCAAGAGGAGGGGGGCTGGTAGCAATTCCAATATCAGACCCATTCCTCCCTCCCACTCTATTTCGTTAAGGAGGTTCCCTAATCTATTTTGTGGTCTACTAACGGCATGGTAATCGCCAACTAATAGTGGTTCCGCTGCACTAGCAGCGCGCAAGAGGTCATCTTTTCTAGACGGATATATTTCGCCGGAAAAAGAAGATTCCCACTCCTCCTTGTAACCTTGCAAGTCAGAGGTCATTGGCAGTAAACGTGACCACGAACACCGTAGACGGCGATCTAGGTCCTCGAGAGCGGCCAGGAGGTAGGGTCGGTCTTTCACCGCCTTTCCTTCGGCTTATTCCGTCTTTTTCTTTAGTCGTTTAGCCGGGTGTTTGCGTTGCGTAGGGCGCAAGCAAGCCTTTAAAGAAATCGACTCCTTCGCCTCCGTGACCCCATTTTCCGGCGCCTCTATCCGGTAGGTGTTCAGTGGAGAGATTGCGTTCTGGATGAGGCATCAGGCCGAGGACGCGGCCGCAAGGTGACAAGAGCCCTGCAATCGCCTCTGTGCTGCCATTGGGGCAATCAGGGTATTCGGTTGTTGGATTGCCATTCGCATCGGCGTAGCGAAGAGCGATGCAGTCGGATTCCTCTAGAGCTGCGATGTCGGCTTCGGCGTTGCCTAGTACCAAGCGTCCCTCTGCGTGTGCCGCTGGGGCGGGGAGGAAATCGCCGCCAGGAATCAAATGCCGAACTGCAGGGGATGGAATGAGCCGGGTCCACCTGCATTCAAATCGATGGGACTGGTTCCAGGTTAGTGAAGCCTGTACCCCATCCAGGCCCGGGAGCAACCCGGCTTTTACGAGAACTTGGAAACCATTGCAGACTCCGAAAACGCTACCGTCTTTTTCTCTGTGTTCAAAGAGTGCGTCGCCTAGGAATTTGTGCAACTCAAGAGAGAGGATTCGCCCTGCACCAAGGTCGTCTCCATAAGTAAACCCACCGGGTATCGCAAACATGTCGCATTCGCGAAGGAGAGACGGGGTTTCGGCAAGTGATCTGATGTGGACATCGGATACCTGGGCGCCAGCGAGTTCAAACGCGTGGCGGAGTTCTCGGTCGCAATTCACTCCGGCTGTGAATAGTTGCAGAACTCGTGGTCTCAAGGGGCGGCTCCGTGGTTAGCTTCTCGGAGTTGGTCGACTTCAATCGCCTCTTGCCCCACGATATCCAGGATGGGGCTACCAAGGACCTCTCCTATTGTCTCCCAGGGGAGAGTTTTGAAGATGTCACCGAGTCGAGAGAGGTGTTGGGGCTCTACCTCGAGCAGGAAGCGTGTGGGGGTTTCTGAAAACAGCAGCCCTGATCTGGGTATGGACTCGTTCGTAGGGATTCGCTCGAGGTCAAGTTTCAGTCCATAGTTCGAGCCGAGGGTCATTTCGCTAGCTGCGGCCGCAAGCCCTCCCTCGGATAAGTCATGCGCGGAAGCGATTAGCTTGTTTTGAATTGCCCGATGCAGAGCCTCCATAATTGTTGGCGCCATCTCTAAATCCGGGCTAGGGGGAATCGAATCACCCAAGCCAAGAATTTCGGAGGCGACCGACCCGCCGCCGTTGCTGTTCGTGACCCCGAGGAGGACGAGTAGATTGCCGGGCGTTCGGAGCTGGGTTCCCACGGCAAGTGAAGTGTCTTGGAGGGGCGCTACTGCGGTACAGAGCAGTGTTGGTGGAATCGAAACTTCATCTCCGCCAACTCGATATTCGTTGTTCAGCGAATCTTTTCCGCTAATAAAAGGAGCACCAAAGGCAAGAGCAGCATCGTGGCATCCCTCGGCCGCTAGGGTTAATGAGCCTAGGCGGTCAGGTTTGCGGCAGTCTCCCCAGCAAAAGTTGTCAAGAAGAGCCGTGCGATGAGGGTCTCCTCCGGCTACGACAATATTTCTCATTGCCTCGTCAACGGCATTTGCCGCTCCTGACCAAGGGTCTAGCTCGGCGACCCGGATGGCGATCCCGCAGCCGATGGCGACCCCTTCTTTGCGGCTGATGTCAGGTTTAACCACGGTTCCGTCTCCCGGGCCTGTCCCTCGTTCCCCTTGATATGGCTTGAGCACGGTGCCTCCTTGGACCTCATGGTCGTATTGACGAACGACCCATTCCTTGGAAACGACAGAAGGGTGGCTTAACACTTTTAAAAGCGTGCCCTTTTCGTCGATTGATTCAGGCCAAGCGGTCGTCTCAAGGCCGAGGCAGCGCCAGGTTGCCAGCCTTTCAGGCTGAGGAACGCCCCCGTGAAGGAATTCCATTGGCAGGTTGCCAACTTCTTCCCCTTCCCATTTCAAAACTAGCCGGCCGGTATCGGTGAAAGTGCCCAAGGAAGTGGCTTCGACTCCGTGGAGTTGACATAGACTTTGTAGCTCTTCGAGTGATTCTGGAGGAACCGCAAACACCATTCGTTCCTGGGCTTCTGATATCCAAACTTCCCAGTACGAAAGCCCCGGGTATTTGAGAGGAGCGGCCGAAAGATTAACCTCGGCGCCACATTCTTCTCCCATTTCGCCGACTGCCGAAGAGAATCCTCCAGCGCCGCAGTCTGTAACAGAACGAAAGAGACCCTTGTCCCGAGCTTCAATAAGTATGTCTAAAACGGTCTTTTCGGTGATTGGGTCTCCGATTTGCACCGCTGCAGCATCTACAGTCTCGGACTCTTCATGAAGGGCTTCTGAAGAAAATGTTGCTCCATGGATTCCGTCCCGACCAGTTCGGCCACCTACCGCAACAATAAAATCGCCGGGGCGCGTTTCCTTTTCAACTTTGTCTCGAGGAATTTCACCAATGCAGCCGGCAAAGACTAAAGGGTTGGCGATATAGCCAGGGTGTCTAATCACTGTCCCGGAAACAGTCGGAATGCCCATCCGATTCCCGTAGTCCCTAACCCCTGCAACTACACCTTCTAGGATTCGGTCAGGGTGGAGCGTTCCAGCTGGCCTTTCTGCAGAATCGTTTCCAGCCAACCCTACGCAGAAAACGTCAGTTGCCGCAAAGGGCCGGGCACCGAGACCTGTTCCCAAGATGTCACGAATCACTCCGCCTATGCCAGTGCCGGCGCCTCCGTAGGGGTCAAGGGCGCTTGGGTGGTTGTGGGTCTCGACCTTGACCGCGATGCCTACATCTTCGGTTAAAGCAACAACTCCGGCGTTGTCGGAGAAAACGCTCCAGCACCACTCTGGAGACAGTCGCCGGGTGACTTCAAAAACGGTTTCCTTTAGGAGATTGTCATATACCTTTTCCCTTTCTAAGGCCCCGTCGGCGCCGCTTACTCTCAAACGCACAGGTCCAGTGAGGGTTTTGTGCTTGCAGTGTTCAGACCAGGTTTGGGCGAGAGTTTCCAGCTCGATGTCAGTAGGTTCCCGTTCTTCTTGTATAAAGAAATCTTGAATTGCTCTCATCTCTTCGCGCGAAAGGGCAAGGCCCATGCTGCTGGAAAGTGCAGAGAGCTCATCATCTTTTAATCGGCGCATAGGGATTTCTTTGCGCGTGCTTGGAAGATAATCAGGGGTAGCTCGAAGTCGAATTGGAGAGTCCGCGAGGGAAACTTGTTCGATAGTCGGGTTGGCTAAAGCGCGTGATGCGACTTTGAGGAAATCATTGGAGTCTTGAGGCTCCAGGCTTCGAAAACATCGAAGGCTTTCGACGGTTTCTCCATTTGTGAGTGGTATTTCAAGTAGTGCCAGTGCCTGAGAGGCTGATGCCCCTTCCGGATCAGCAACTCCGGGCATTCGGCGTACGACAAGTCTCTGCTTTCCATCTTCGGGGATTTGATTGGGTTCGAAGATGAGAATTTCTTCAGCCACAGGATCCGCAAGAAGGCGCTGGGCAATCGTAATCACCTGCTCTCTATCCAAACGCCCAGGTAGCAGATACCCGCGAGCAAATCGAATCTCAGATTCCGATTCCAAGCCTCTGTTGGCCAGTGCTTTACGTGCATTTTCGCCAACAGGATCGGGTTGTCCTGATCTGGGCTCAAGCTCGACTCGCCAAGCGTCTTGTTTCATCTGGAAGTTAGCTTATCTAACCGGGAGCGGGGTATCCTAGGGTTTCACAAGGGGGCCTTCCACGACTCCCTGGAAAAGATGGCCAAAAAAAAACAAAAGAAAACCGAAGGGCACACAGCTCTCTCTTTTGAGGAGCCGTTGGAGGAGGTGCGCTCAAGGCTGCTTGAGCTGGAGGATTTGGCTGAGCGTACATCGCATGACCTCTCGGAGGAGATCGAATTTTACCGAGACAGGCTTGCTCGTTTGACGAAAGATACCTATTCCAATCTTTCTCCTTGGGAGCGAGTCCAAGTCGCTCGTCACCCAAATCGGCCGCTTACGACTGACTACATTCGTGCGCTGTGTGATGATTTTGTCGAACTTCACGGAGATGGATTTTTCGGGGATGATAGAGCGATGGTTACAGGTCTTGCGACACTAAGTGGCAAAAAAGTTTTAGTGGTTGGGCAGCGCAAGGGGCGTACGACTAAGGGGCGATTGGAGTGCAATTTCGGGTCTTCACACCCTGAGGGGTATCGAAAGGCGCTGCGGAAGATGAAACTTGCTGAGCGTATGAATCTGCCTGTGGTGGCCTTTGTTAATACACCTGGAGCCTATCCTGGAGTTGGGGCGGAGGAACGTGGCCAAGCTCGAGCAATCGCAGAGAACATTTATGAGATGTTTGACGTCAAAGTCCCAATTGTTGTCGTTGTAATAGGAGAGGGAGGATCTGGTGGAGCTCTTGGAATTGCTGTCGGCGACCGCATTGGGATGTTGGAAAACTCTTGGTATTCAGTGATTTCTCCTGAAGGCTGCGCGAGCATCCTTTGGCGTAGCTCTGAGGGCAAAGAAAAGGCTGCGGAAGCTTTGAAGCTGACAGCTTCCGATCTCAAGAAGTTTGGGATTATTGACACAATTATCCCTGAACCTATTGGTGGTGCCCATACTGATGCAGAGGAAGCTACTCAAGCAGTAGGGAAGCAGATAGTGGCTTGGTTGACAGAGTTGGAAGGGCTAGGTGCCGCTGAGCTTCTCGT
>DNPI01000114.1:12443-16405 GCA_003501525.1 Planctomycetota bacterium | reverse complement strand
TAGGTGCCGCTGAGCTTCTCGTGCAGCGTCGGAAGAAATTCCGCGAGATGGCTTCCGCCACCACGGTCCTTTCGAGAGCGGTCGCAGAAGCCGGAGCACAAGAAAATCCGGAGATTTTGCCTGACGACTCTTCATTGTCTTTGCCCTCCGCTCGACTCACGGATCGACGAGTCCCGCGGAAGGCGGGAAAGCGGCCTAAGGGGAGAGAGTGAAAGCTCAAAAAGGCTCAAACGGAGATGGTCGTCCGCCCGTAAGGGGAAGCAGCAACATGGCTTCTCCTGCGCTACATCTCGTATCCTCTGTTGAATCTTCCGCTTCCGGGGATGAGGGCTATTTTGACAACCTTTCGGATGAGGAGCTTTTCGCTTTAATCAAAGAGGATGATCGCGGAGCCTTTCGTTGCCTTGTAGAGCGGTATGAGGGAAAAGCGGTTCACACTGCGCGGTCAATCGTGTTGAATTTGGAAACTGCTCGTGAGGTGGCGCAGGATGTTTTTCTGAAAATTTATGCCCATCGCGAGCGGTTTGACCTGAAGCGCAAGTTTAGTACTTGGTTTTATCGTATTTTAAGGAACCAAGCTGTTGATCGCGCTCGTCGACAAACATCAGGTACGCCAGGGGGAGCGGTTGGCTTGGTGGGGGATTGGGATACTCATGAGCTGGGCCCTGTGCGCTCGGCCTCTAGGGAGGAGAGGAAGAATCTTGTTGTCAGTATTCTTAGCTCCCTACCTGAAAAGTTTCGAGTGGTTTTAACTTTGCGCGAATTGGAGGGTTTAGGGTGCGCCGAGATTGGAGAGCGGGTCGGAGCTAAATCGGGCACTGTTAGGTGGCGGCTTCACCACGCTCGCAAATTGTTTAAAGCGCATTGGGAGCGAGCTCATGGGGCTGATATGGGAGGAGGGGAACTTTGACCTGCCGCAAAATCCGAAGATTGATTCCACTTTATGCTGGTGGTGATATTGCCTTAGGTGAAACAGCTAAAGTCCGGCATCATCTTTCTGAGTGTTCTGCCTGCACTGATTTGGCGAATTCTCACGAGGATGCCCGAGCGGGATTCGCAGAGTTTTCCGCGTCCTTGGCTGATGCCAATTCGCATAATCTGTGGGACAACATAGAGCCGCGCCTTGACGCACTCGATGCCACTATGCGGTTGAATCGGCCTCGTCGCAGGCGGGTGTTCTTTGGTGCAGGATTTTTGGCTGTGGCAGCTTCGCTGAGCGTGTTGCTACCGATGTTTTTTGCACCGGAGAATGTAATTCCTCCAGTTAAGAGCAAAGAGGTTGCATATGGAAATCAAGTCCCAACGCTTTTGCCTATTGCGGTGGCTTCTGCAATTCATGCCGAATCGCGGCTTGGAGCGCGCGAACTAGGAAGTTTAATCCCTACGGAGCATTCCACAGCTGAGGCTTTAGGGATAGTGATTCAGGCTGCTTTGGAAGAAGCTGCAGGTGCCGATTCGCAATCAGATGCACTTCTGGTAGGGCACCCGCGTCGCTGAAATTCAGGGCTGCGACCCTGCTTTTTGGAGAGCTTCGTATTCCCCCACAATGGTGAGGGCTCGCGTTACAGGAGCCGATGAAAATTCGAGCGATGTTCGGCCTAGAAATGTTCGCATATCCGAGGCGGCTTCTCCTAGCCGTCCAAGTTGGTAGCGGCAGAGCCCGCGGTTGTAGTACTCTGAGTCGACACTCGGGTTGAGATTCAAAATAGCCGTCAGTTGAAGCTCGGCGGGCTGGAAGTCTTCTCCGTTCATGTAAATTGTGGCTACAAGCCCCCGTGCGTGGACTTCCATTTCGATATCGGCGACTACGCCGCGCCTGAGCCTAGATTCGTCAGTGACGGAGAGTTGCTGCAAGGCTAGCTTCTCGTTTTTGTAGGCCCTAGATTTTTCCATCACATCTATCAAATTAGCGAGTACCTCAAGGGCTCGTTTTTCGTCTTTCTGATGGCTGCAGCAATTTGCGAGCAATCGAAGGCTTTGAGGGTTTTCGGGGAGCTCGGCAACAGCTGTCTCGAGAAGTTGCCTTGCGAGCTCTAGTTCCGTGTCGGCATTCTTTTTTGTGCGGGCAGCACGCGAGACCATTTGACTAGCTTCTTCGGTTGGTAGGTCGACAGCTTTTGCATTGAGAAGGTTTGTTCGCCCTATCATGAATTCCGCAAGGCGAAGGCGGTATTCGCCTAAGGAGTACGAGGTGCGCGCGGAATTTAGCCCTTTGTGTGCGGCCTTTAGAAAGGACCCCGATTTTCTTACAGATTCAATGTCCTGCATCCCCAACAAAGATCGGCCCATGATGTGATTGAGAGTGGGGTTGTCCGGCTCAAGGATAAGGCCTAAATCTGCTTGCTGTTGCGCTCGAAGGAAATCGCCAGTATCGAAATACACTTGTGCTCGTTGTAGGTGAGCTGCAAGGCGGTCTTCCTCTTCTTCGGAGAGTGAGCAAGCAGCCAGAACTAGTAGGACGGCGGTGAGGAGGCGCATAATCGCGAAGTGGTCTAGTTTTAGTGCTATTCGGTCACTTTTCGTCTTGCGTCCAGCGAGCTGCAGTGGGTTCCCACTCCTCGAGGCCATTGGGGAAGAAAATGCCAAGCTCTCTTTCGGCGCTTGCCGTGGAATCAGACCCATGGACAAGGTTGTAAGTTTTAGTGCAGCTGAAATCGCCACGAATTGAACCGGGCTCAGCATCTGGGCCAAATGTTGATCCCATTAACTTGCGGACAATTTCTATGGCTTGGGGGCCTCTTAGAGCCACCGCGACAATTGGAGAAGATGTCATGAACTTGACCAATCCATCGTAGAAAGGCTTTTCAGTGTGATCCGCGTAGTGCTGCGCAGCTAGTTCGGCGTCCATGCGCAACATTCGCAAGCCAACTATTTGGAGTCCTTTGTCTTCGAATCGTGCGAGGATGCGTCCGGACAACGCGCGATGCAATGTATCGGGCTTGAGAAGAAGAAGAGTAGTTTCCATTTGCGCGAGTAGGTGGGTAAATGGGTGGAGGAGAGAATAGGCGTGGCCTCAGAAGTTTGCCATGACACACCTTGAGACTGGCTCACGGGGCACTAGAATATTCCGGCTCGGCGGGAAGGAGTACTTACTTTTCCCCTCTTCGTAATTGCTCTTTCCTTCCTCTGAAGAAATGTCAGATAAGGAAGACGACCTAGACCTCGAACCTAAAACCTCCTCGAACGGATTCCGCGGTGATTTGTATCGCTACTCCGGCGTCGGGCTAGAGTTCGTGATATTAGTCGGCCTTCTCGTTTTTGGTGGTTTTTCCCTAGATCAACATTTTCATCCCGATGGTTTTCCATGGTTTTTGCTTCTCGGCCTGTTTATGGGCATTGGGCTTGGGACATGGCGATTGATTTTTCAGGTGGGTCGCGACCAATAATCTTTTGATATTTTTCTGGCTGACAGGCGCAGTGGGTTTCTTGCTTCTCCCGGTATTTCCGGAGACATGGAAACTAGGGCTCGCTGCGGGCTGGGGAACATCCTGGGCTGTCGAGTTTTTAACTTTGAAAATTCGAAAGGCTGCGAGTTCTCCTTTAGGCGCCTCACTGGCTGCTGGTTTAATCCTCAGACTCGTAATTCTTTTGCTAGGCACTGCTGTAGGGAAATGGACCGGTTTGTTTTTTGGACCGGCTTTTCTGTTCGCATTCTTAGCTGGATTTGTTGTGGGCGAACCTCTTGTCCTTTGGCAGCTGTCCCGATCTTCCCTCAGCTCTAAATCCGTATCTCCTAATTCTTGATTCTCAATAAAACTTTTTTAGCTACACGCTCTCTTCTAGGAGGGGGTGGTGAGGATCCATTTCAAGTTCTTTTTGGGCATTTGGTTCCCCACAGAATTGATGCTGCCTGGGCAACTTGGATTGAGTCTACTTTTGGATTGGCTGTGTGGAATATCCAACTTTTCCAGGTCGCTGCAGTCTTACTGACGGTTTGTCTTTTTGCTCGTACGGCAGGCGCC
>DNPI01000114.1:10638-12111 GCA_003501525.1 Planctomycetota bacterium | reverse complement strand
TTAGAGGGGCAGGTGGAGGAGCCATTTCTCGAATCATGGCAGGCTGGGTGGCCTGGATTCGGGATGAGATGGTTTATCCCAATATGCAGAGAGAGCACGCGGATAAGCTACTGCCGCTCTTCCTGTCGCTTTTCTTCTATGTTCTCTTTATGAACCTTTTTGGCTTGGTTCCCTTTGGAGCTACAGCGACTGCTTCTGTCTTCGTCACGGGTTCTCTCGCGGCGTTGACCTTGGTGCTGATGCTTGTGGGCGGAATTTGGGTTCAAGGGCCAATTCGTTTTTGGACATCTTTGGTGCCGCATGGGGTTCCGGCTTGGCTTGTTCCTCTTATGTTCCCACTTGAGGTCGTCGGGCTCTTTATCAAGCCTTTTGCTCTAATGGTCCGGCTTGGCGCCAATATGCTTGGCGGCCACCTGGTCCTTCTTTCGTTCCTCGGCCTTGCTTTGTACTTTGGTACTCATTTCGGCTCGGCCGTCGGACTTGCTATCGCTCCTTTGAGCGTTGGCATGTCTGTTTTCATGCTCATTATTGAGAGTTTTGTTTCACTTTTGCAGGCTTACGTTTTTACGTTATTGTCAGTGATCTTCATTGGCTCATGTCTGCATCCTGACCACTAGAACCCAAAGGAAATTAACGTGCTTAATACCATTGTTCAGAACGCTCCCGAAGTATCTCATGGCATTGCTGCTATCGGAGCCGGACTTGCTGCCATCGGCGCAGGAATCGGCATTGGCAAAATCGCCGGAGATGCAAATACTGCTATGGCTCGCCAGCCCGAAATGAAAGGCGACATCCGCGCTAGCTCGCTACTCTTCGCCGTATTGGTGGAAGGGGTGGCTTTGTTTGGTGTTGTTGTTGGCCTTCTCTTCTGGTTGAAGCAGGCCTAGTCGTTGATGTTTTTATCTTTTCTCTCTGCTGCTGTTCCGCCCCCTCTTTTGGAGGGGGATGGGCTTGGAGCGATGTTTGATGTCGGGCAGAGTTCCGCCATCTGGACAGTCGTCATATTTCTCATTGCCCTACCTTTTATGTGGAAGTTGGTCTTTGGGCCAATTGTGAAAGCATTAGAGGACAGGGAAGACGCTTCGCGGGGAGCAGCTCGTGAGGCAGAGGAGGCGAAAGACGAAGCGCAGCGTCTCCAGGAAGCTATGAAATCTGACCTGGATGAGGCCCGGCGTGAAGCTGCTGCGCAGGTAGCGGCGGCCAAATCCCGTGCGGAAGAGCGCGAAAAAGAGCTTATGGCTTCCGCGCGCGCTGAAGCAGAGAAGGAGCGGGTGAAAGCCCGAGCAGAAATTGACCAAGCCTTGGCTTCGGCTAGGGAAACTCTCCGGCAGGATGCCGTTGAACTGGGAATGGACGCGGCTGAGAAAGTTATTGGCCGATCTTTTGCTGCCGAAGACAGGACCAAGTTGCTGGCTGATCTCCAGGAGGATGCGAGTCTCTGATATGGCTGGGGTAGCCCCTACGTCTCCCGCC
>DNPI01000114.1:0-10346 GCA_003501525.1 Planctomycetota bacterium | reverse complement strand
TCTCTGATATGGCTGGTGTAGCCCCTACGTCTCCCGCCGCGCGGCGTTATGCCAGCGCAGCGTTTCTTGTGGCGCAAGAGGCTAATGGACTCGATGTCTTCGAAAAAGACGTTGCGTCGATGCAATCTTTTTTGGCAGAAGAGAGTCTGGCTCAAATTGTTGCAGACCCTCGCGTGGAAGCTGAAAAGCGATCTGCTTTGTTTGACAAGGCTTGTCCAGATTTGGGTGAATCCGCCCGAGGACTCTTGGCCGTTTTGACTACTAAGCGGAGGCTGGAAATCCTTAACCAGGTTTTAAATGCTTCTGAAGCTCTGCTGGATTCACATTACGGCCGTTCAAAGGGAACGGTGGAAAGCGCAGAGTTGCTTTCTGATGAGGATATAGGGGACCTTGAGGCTGTTTTCTCGCGTAAAACAGGGCAAGAGGTTTCGCTTGAACAAGAAATTAACCCTTCTCTGCTAGGTGGAGTTCGCGTAACTCTATCTGGTACTCAATGGGACGCATCCGCGCGGGGGCGTCTTGACAATCTTCGTAACAACCTGGAAACAGTCGAACTCGATTGATTCGCTGAATAAGAAATGGAACTTAAACCTTCTGAAGTCACTTCTGTCTTGAAGAAAGAAATTGAAGAATTTCGAGGATCTGGGACCACCGAAAAGGTGGGTCAAGTGCTTGAAGTCGGAGACGGGGTAGCCCGTGTCTATGGATTGGATGATTGCATGATGTCTGAACTTGTCGAATTTCCGGGGGGGGTCATGGGGATGGCCTTGAACTTGGAAGAAGATAATGTCGGGTGCGTTTTGCTTGGGGATGCATCCTCTGTGCGCGAGGGAGACCCTGTAAAAAGCACAGGTCGGATTATTTCCGTTCCCACTGGAGATACGTTGCTCGGGCGGGTTGTTGATTCTCTAGGCAACCCTTTGGATGGAAAAGGATCCCTCGGGACCACCGATGCAGACCTTCGTTCTATTGAGCAGACTGCGCCTACGGTTGTGGAAAGGACTCCCGTTAGCGAGCCCCTAATGACTGGTATTAAGGCTATTGACGCAATGATTCCTATAGGCCGCGGTCAGCGAGAATTGGTTATCGGTGACCGCCAAACAGGCAAAACGGCTTTGCTTGTAGATGCGATTATTAATCAAAAGCGGACAGGTGATGGAGACCCATCGAACCCTGAGCAGGTCCTTTGTGTGTACGTTGCTGTTGGGCAAAAGCAATCGACGGTGGTTGATGTTCAACAGAAATTAGAAGAAAACGGCGCTTCGCCTTACACCATTGTTGTGAATGCTTCGGCTTCTGAGGAGGCCTCGATGCAGTTTCTGGCACCTTATGCCGGGACTGCCATGGCAGAGAGATTCCGCGATGAAGGGCGCCACGTGTTGGTTGTCTACGATGATTTGACCAAGCAGGCCTATGCCTATCGGCAGGTAATGCTTTTGCTGCGTCGGCCACCGGGCCGAGAGGCTTATCCAGGTGACGTATTTAACTTGCATAGCCGTTTGCTGGAGCGCTCGGCAAAATTGGCTGACAATGCTCATGAGCTAAACCCGGCCTACAGCAAGGGAGGCGGTTCGCTTACTTCTTTGCCTGTTGTTGAAACTCAGGAAGGTGACGTTTCGGCTTATATCCCAACGAATGTTATTTCGATTACTGATGGCCAGATTTTCCTTGAAGGAGATCTGTTCTATGCGGGAGTTCGGCCTGCCGTGAACGTGGGTATTTCGGTCTCTCGAGTCGGCGGGGCAGCTCAGACTCCTGCGATGAAGAAGGTCGCGGGGGGGTTGCGTATAAATTTGGCGCAATACCGAGAGCTGGAAGCTTTTGCACAATTCGGTTCAGATCTTGATGCTGCGACTCAGCAGACGTTGAATCGCGGGGCTCGTCTTGTAGAAATATTGAAGCAAGGCCAATATTCGCCTCTGCCGAACTCTGAGCAGATTGCATCGATATTTTCGGGTACTTCGGGCCTTCTGGATGATGTGGATCCAAGCCGAGTGGGGGAGTTCGAGGTGGGCTTGCATGACCATTTACGTGCGAACCACGCTGATTTGTTGGAGAAATTAGATGGTTGGAAGACGAAATGGGATGATGAAATGGAAGCTTCTGTGCGCTCTGCTTGTGAAAAATTCTTGGAGGAGTTTTCCGCCTGATTTGGCGTAATATTTATGGCCAATATTCGGGACCTCCGTCAGCGCATAACCAGCGTGGGGAACATTCAAAAAATTACCCGTGCGATGGAGATGGTTGCTACGACAAAGTTGCGCCGTTTTCAGGAAAAAGCTGTAGCCTCGCAGCCCTACGCGGAGGAGTTAGATCGACTGGTTCGCGGTTTGAGCTCTGGCGTTGTTTCCGATTCAGACACTAAGTTGAATGTGGCGGATTTCTTTCAGGTCGGCGATTCTTCAGCGCCGACCGGTGTCCTTTTTATCGGTTCCTCTCGTGGTCTGTGTGGTGCGTACAACACAAACGTCCAGCGGGAGTTGGAAGCAGGCTTGGAAACTCTTTCCACTGACACCAAGCTGTTTGTTGTGGGCAAGAAGGCAATGAACCATGCTTCTCGAATGGAGCACACAGTTGCAGCGTATTTTGAAGATTTGGATCCGGAGAAAATGGATTTTTCCGAAGCGGTTGCTGTCTCCAAGCACATGGTGTCTTCTTTTCGGAGTGGCGACCTGTCGCGGGTTTTTATGTGTGGGACCCGTTTCAAGTCAATGGTTCGCTATGAACCATATTTTGAAGCTTTCTTGCCCATTGAAGCTCCTGAGGGAGAAGCGGCAGCAGAGCCTCTTCTCGAGCCTAACGGTGCAGAACTCCTCGACCGCTTGGTTCCTCGCTACCTGGAAACCCGCGTTTTTTATGCGCTTCTGGAAGCTGTTACATCTGAATATGCATCACGCCGCTTTGCGATGAAAAATGCGACAGATGCGGCGGGCGATATGAAGAAAGACCTTACGCGGTCCTACAACAGGGCTCGCCAGCAAAAGATAACTTCTGAAATCACAGAAATTGTTTCGGGGGCAGAAGCCCTCTAACCACCCCATGACTTCTCACGGCTCAATTAAGCAAATTTTCGGTCCGGTTGTTGACGTCGCTTTTGACGGCGATCTTCCGGGCATCAACGATGCAATCGAAATCCCCCGAGAAGGGGAAGCACCTCTCGTGCTCGAAGTAGCGCAACACTTAGGCGACGATTTGGTTCGCTGTGTTGCCATGGCGACTACCGATGGTTTGCGCCGTGGCCTACCAGCGCACGCTACTGGCGCGCCCATTCTTGTTCCTGTGGGTGATTCCACTATGGGTAGGATTTTTAACCTTTTAGGAGAACCCATTGATGAAAAGATCAAAGGAGGGCTCGAGGTTGAAGATCGTTGGCCTATTCATCGCCCGGCGCCCTCTTTTGTTGACCAGGAAGCAGTTTCTGAGGTCTTCGAAACAGGCTTGAAGGTGGTAGACCTTTTGTGCCCTTTTGCGAAGGGAGGGAAAATTGGCCTTTTTGGCGGAGCTGGCGTGGGGAAAACTGTTTTGATTCAAGAGCTAATTCGCATTACAGCTGTTGAGAAGGGTGGTTTTTCAGTTTTCTGCGGTGTCGGAGAGCGTACTCGTGAGGGTACTGACCTTTGGCTCGAGATGTCGGAATCTGAATACTCTACTCCTGATGGTGGGAAGGCTGCCGTTATTGATAACGCCGTTTTAGTGTTCGGGCAGATGGACACCCCGCCGGGAGCTCGATTGAGAGTGGCTCTTTCTGGGCTGACAATGGCTGAGTACTTTCGAGATGAGAAAAAGAAGGATGTACTTCTTTTTGTCGACAACATCTTTCGTTTTGTTCAAGCGGGATCAGAGGTATCGGCTTTGCTTGGTCGAATCCCTTCTGCTGTCGGATATCAGCCGACATTGGGCTCTGAAATGGGAGCCCTGCAAGAAAGAATTACTTCGACAAAAAATGGTTCTGTGACCTCGATGCAGGCCGTGTATGTGCCGGCGGATGACTTTACTGACCCGGCACCTGTTGCGTCATTTGCGCATTTAGATTCGACGCTGCTACTCGACCGCGCAATTTCAGAGTTGGGTATCTATCCTGCTGTGCATCCCCTTAAATCGACTTCTCGCATGTTGGATCCACAGGTGGTTGGAGCAGATCACTATGCTGTTGCGACCGAGGTTCAGCGAGTTCTTCAACGCTACGCAGATCTCAAAGACATTATTGCAATCCTGGGAATGGAGGAGTTGTCGGAAGAGGATAAGCAGACAGTGCACAGAGCGCGGAGGCTGCAACGCTTCCTTTCGCAGCCGTTCTTCGTTGCTGAAACCTTTACCGGAGTCCCTGGCCGGTTTGTTTCGAAAGACGATACTGTTCGTAGTTTTAAGGAAATCTTGGAAGGCAAGCATGACGCCCTTCCTGAGCAAGCGTTTTATATGGTGGGTGGGATTGACGAAGCTGTTGAAAAGGCTTCAAGCATGTAGGATTTAACGAGTTGGCTGCGCCTCCCTTTAATCTCCGCATAATCAGTCCGCAGGAAATCCTGTTCGATGGTCAGGTCGTCGGTGTTCGGTTCCCGGGAGAGGATGGAGAACTTGGAGTTTTAGCGAACCATGCCACGATGGTTGCTCTCACTAGGAGTGGAAGCCTTCGTGTTCGTTCCACAGAGGATGACGATTTTGAATTTGTGGTGCATTCCGGATTTGCCGAAATGCGTAACAATGTCCTTACTGTATTGACGCGGGCTGCAGAAAACGTGGAATCAATCGACCTGGATAGGGCCCAAAAGGCGGCAGAAAGGGCGCGGGATCGCCTTCGCGATGCGGAGGGAAGTTTTGATAAGGAACTAGCCCGTGAGGCTTTGAGCCGAGCGCTTATGAGAGAAATGTTGGCTCGCAAATGAGTTCCGCCGCCTCCTGGCGGACCCATGTGTGCGGGCAACCTCGGTTGGAAAATCAGGGTGAAGAAGCGCGTGTTTGTGGCTGGGTCCAATCTCGCCGCGATCATGGTGGAATAACGTTTGTTGATCTTCGAGACCGAACAGGTTTGCTCCAATTAGTTGGAGATGAGGACACCCCGCAGGAATGCCTAAAGGCACTAGAGGGTTTGCGCTCAGAAGATGTTGTTCAAGCCATAGGTGCCTTGCGTCTACGAGACGCGGAAAATGCGAATCCTGATCTTCCCACCGGCGAAGTCGAGCTGCACGTTCGGGAGTTGGAAGTTCTGAGCCGATCGGAAACTCCACCATTCGAAATAGATGACCGCATCGAAGCTCCCGAAGAGCTCCGAATGAAGCATCGCTATTTGGATTTGCGTCGCCCTCGAATGCGGGAGTATGTGGAGTCGCGTTCTCAGGCAAATCAGATACTCCGTGGAGTCCTTCATGATGCGAATTTCACAGAAGTTGAAACTCCAATCCTGACTCGCTCGACTCCTGAAGGAGCGCGTGATTATCTTGTGCCGAGCCGACTTCGCGGCGGTGAGTTTTATGCGCTCCCTCAGTCGCCACAGGTTTTCAAGCAACTTTGCATGGTCGGTGGACTAGACCGGTATTTTCAAATTGCTCGCTGCATGCGTGACGAAGATTTAAGGGCTGATCGTCAGCCAGAATTCACTCAGCTTGATATGGAGATGTCGTTTGTGGAGGAGGAGGAGGTTCAGGCTGTGGTAGAGGAAGTCGTGGTGTCGCTTTTGGAAAGTTTCCGGCAGAAGGCTCCGCCGTCGCCTTTTCCTCGAATGACTTGGCAGGAAGCGATGGATCGGTTCGCGTCTGATAAGCCAGACATGCGCAATCCTCTTGAAATAGTTGATTTGGCTTCGGTGGGTTCAGGCCTTGGGTTCAAGGTGTACGATGATGTGCTCGCAGCAGGGGGCTTGGTTCGTGGGTTGTTATTGCCGAATGGCGGAAGCCTGAGTCGTAAGGAAATAGACTCTCTTGAGAGCTGTGCAAAAGATGCCGGAGCGGGCGGGGCTGCTTGGTGCAAGGTTACAGAGGATGGAGCAACGGGACCTTTGGCCCGTTTTCTTGAAGGGGAGCCTGGGCAAAAATTTATTGAAGCTCTAGAGGCGGAAGCAGGGGATTTGGTTGTTACTGTTGCTGACCAATCGCGCAAAGCTCTGGCTGCGCTGGATGCGGTGCGAAGGATGGCAGGAGAGCTTTTGGATTTAATCGGAGAAGATTCCGAAATTCTTTGGGTGACAGACTTCCCTTTGTTTGAGAAAAGTTCGGATGGCAGTTGGACTCCATCGCATCACCCTTTTACTGCTCCCGCAGCCTCGGACATCCCACACCTGCTGGATGGGAAATTAGGCGAAGTTCGTTCACGTGCTTATGACTTGGTTCTGGATGGGGTTGAGCTTGGCTCCGGGTCAATACGTATTCACGACAGTGAGCTGCAGGGGGCAATTTTTGAAACTCTTGGCATTTCTCCCAACGAAGCGGCTTCTCGGTTTGGGCACCTGCTGACGGCTTTTCAATACGGAGCGCCGCCTCATGGCGGATTTGCTATCGGCCTTGACCGCTTATATGCGCTACTTTTTGGCGCAGCTTCAATTCGGGATGTTATTGCATTTCCGAAAACATCTTCGGGCTCATGTCCCTTGACAGGGGCCCCTTCACCGGTGGATGCACAGCAAGTCGAGGATCTTGGCTTAGCAGTTCTTGAGGCTTTGCCTGACGAGAACCTTCCATCATCTTCATCCCCAAACTAGGAGTTTATTATCGCCCGCCCACGTCGTTCCCGTTACGGACCCCCTGAAAGAGACAAATACCGCATTAATCGGAGAATTCGTGTCCGTGAGGTTTTTCTTATAGATGCCGAAGGGAATCAAATCGGTCCCACTGAAACCTCTGAAGCCCAAAGGCAGGCGTTGGCCGCCGGTCTTGACTTGGTCGAGGTCGCGCCTAATTCTCGTCCACCGGTCTGCAAGATTCTCGATTATGGGAAATTTAAATACGAACTAAAGAAAAAGAACAAAGGGAAAGGGCGTCCGGCTTCTTCGATAGTGAAGGAGGTGCGGGTACGGCCAAAAATTGATACCCATGATTTGGATATCAAAATCCGGAAAGCTAAGGAATTCCTTGAGGGAGGGCATAAGGTGCAAGCTACTTGTTTGTTTCGCGGTCGAGAAATGGCTTATCAGGAGCTTGGGAAGGCCGTGCTGGACAGGTTTGCTGAAGCTCTGGAGGATATAGCTAAAGTGGAGGTTTTCCCCCAAATGGAAGGGCGCAGGATGCACATGAAGTTGGCAAGGCGTTAGTCGTCTTGACCACAATGCGCTGTCGGTTAAAATCTCCGGTTCGTTTTTTCTCCCTTGGCCCTAAGATGCGGAATACACCGTGCCTAAGCAAAAGACTAAGAAAGCTATCGCGCGAAGAATGAAGCTTACGAGGACCGGAAAGGTCCTTCGGCGGCGCATGGCTACCGGTCATCTTCTATCTCCTAAATCGCCGAAGCGGCGTCGTGTTCTTGGGAAGGCTGCCGTCGTTGTTGGCAAAATTGCGGCGAATTATCGACGGTTGATGGGAGGCTGAATATTACAGACTTATGACTCGTACTCGCAATGTTGTTCCGCGTACTGCGCGCAGGAAAAGGCTCATGCGCCGCGCGCGTGGCTTTTGGGGGGGGCGGCATCGTCTTCTGCGCACTGTAAAAGAGTCTCTTTTACGTAGCGGGCAATTTGCTTATCGTGACAGGAGAAATCGGAAGCGGGAATTTCGCAGGCTTTGGATTCAGCGCATCAGCGCTGCAGCTCGTCTCCGCGGTACTAGTTACTCGCAGCTAATGCATGGGTTGAAGCAGGCACAGGTCGAAATAGATAGAAAAGCTCTCTCAGAGCTCGCTTTTCACGACCCCGAGGCCTTCGGGTGTGTTGTGGAAGAGGCGACAGGGGCCCTGAGCTCGTAGACTGCCGCTATGCGGGAGCGGTTGGAACAACTCCGCGCGGAGGGGCTGGAAGCACTCTCCCGGGCGGACTCGGAAGATGAGCTGCGAGAAATCGAAGTTCGCTTTCTCGGTCGTAATGGAGCCCTCACGCATTTGCTCAAGGATTTAGGTGGCCTTTCGCCTGAAGAGCGCCCGGAAATGGGGAAATTGGCGAATGAGGTTAAGGCAGAAATCGCGGCAAGCCTTGAATCCCTCCGATTAAACTTGAAGGAGCAGGCTTACTCTCTGGAGATTTCTGGCAGTGGCTTTGACGGGAGCCTTCCTGGCCCTTCCGGACCGCGAGGTGGAGTTCATCCTCTGACGCAGGTGCTTTGGGATTTAGAGGATTTGGCGTCTCGTATGGGCTTTGCCGTGGTGGATGGCCCTGAAGTTGAGACCGAGGAGAATAACTTCGATGCGCTGAACATCTCTGTTGACCACCCTGCCCGGGAATCGCATGACACAATTTGGGTGAAAGGTGATTCGCAGAGCGGGGGAGGGCTATGTTTGCGGACACACACATCCTGCGTGCAGGTCCGCGCTTTGAAGGAGCATGGTGCTCCCCTTCGAGTGGTTGCGCCTGGAAGGGTGTTTCGCCAGGAAACCCAGGATGCGACCCACGATCATACTTTTCATCAAATGGAGGGTTTGGTTGTTGATAGAGGCGTTGGTGTGCCTCATATGTTGCATGCAATGGAAGCTCTTTTGGCGGGGCTTTTTGGCCGTCCGCTTGAGACACGGCTTCGTCCTGGATATTTCCCCTTTGTTGAGCCCGGGTTTGAGTTAGACGCTCGTTGCCCTTTCTGCGATGAAGGGTGTCGTATCTGTAGCCGTACAGGCTGGATTGAGCTTATGCCTGGAGGGCTTGTGCATCCCAAAGTGTTAGACGCATGCGGAGTGGACTCAAATGTGTTTAGTGGATATGCGTTTGGCTTGGGACTTTCGCGCGTGGCGATGCTGCGGTACGGCATTGACGATATTCGGTGGATGTTTTCGGGTGACCTTCGATTTTTGGAGCAATTCCGACTATGAGAATTTCTCTCGACTGGATTGGCGATTACGTGAATTTGGAAGGGCACAGCCCTGAAGAGTTAGCGGAACTTCTTTCTTTGCATACTGCGGAGGTCGAAGGTGTCGAATATTTTGGGGGGACCGTTGAAGGTGTTGTGGTGGGGCACGTGGTGGAGTGTGCCCCGCATCCGGATGCTGACCGCCTTTCTTTGACTTGTGTCGATGCTGGCGGTGGGGAGCCTGTGCAGGTGGTTTGCGGCGCTCCCAATGTTGCGGCTGGTCAGAAAGTTGCTTTTGCTCCGGTCGGGGTCACTTTGCCTGATGGAACTTGTCTTAAAAAAGCAAAGCTCCGAGGACAGGAATCGCTGGGGATGATATGCAGTTCAAGTGAGCTGGGTTTAGGGGAGGACCTCGACGGGATTCTCGTTCTTCCCGAAGATTCAGAAATAGGGTTGCCGCTTGATGAGGTGCTTGGCCCCCCTGATGCCGTTCTTATTTTGGACAATAAATCCCTGACCCATCGCCCGGATCTTTGGGGGCACTATGGATTCGCTCGCGAATTCGCAGCGATTCTGAAGAGGCCGCTGAAGCCGATGCCACTTGCAGAGGGATGGAAGGGCGAGGAGGTGGAAGTTGATATTGACCTGGAAGACATCGAAGGATGCCCTCTGTATTTTGGTCTGCGAGTGGATTTGGGGTCATCTCTAGGGGCTTCGTGTGCTCAGGTCTCGAGACGACTTCGTGCAGTTGGAGTTCGACCCCACAATGATCTAGTCGATTTAACCAATTACATCCTTCTAGAGTTGGGGCAACCTACGCACGTTTTTGACTTTGAGAAAGTGGAGAGCTCGAAAATAGTTGTGCGGCAGGCCCGGAAAGGGGAAAGCCTTACCACTCTTGATGGCTCGAGCCGCAAGCTGCGTGAGCAGGATTTGGTTATTGCTGATGCACAAAAGCCAATTGCTTTGGCCGGAGTAATGGGAGGGGAGGATTCTGAAGTCCGCGAAGACACCTCACGTGTCCTTTTGGAGTCAGGCGTTTTCCATTCGGCACGAGTGCGGCGAGCTTCTGTGGCACATGCCTTGAGGTCGGATGCCTCTTCGCGCTTTGAAAAAGGGCTCGACCCCGCTCTCGCGCACCAAGCATTGTTGCGTTTTGCTTATCTGCTTGAGAGCTTCCGCCCGGAGGACAAGATTCTCGGTCCTCCGGTGCAGGCTGGATATGTTGAGCCTGCGAAGCGTGAAGTCGCGCTTGACGCACATGGTGCCTCAACTTTGCTGGGAATGTCCTTGAGCCCGGATGACTTAGCGGCGGCTCTTTCTCCTCTGGGTTTTGAAGTGGAGATAAATGAGAGCGGGGTGGTGGCGCAGGTGCCAAGCTGGCGAGCAACTCGTGACATTGAAGGATCAGAAGACGTTCTTGAAGAGGTG
>DNPI01000212.1 GCA_003501525.1 Planctomycetota bacterium | reverse complement strand
TTTTGACACCACACATGGCATCACGGACCCGGCACTTGTAGCCGATTGTTGGCCAGGAGAGGGGATAGCCGTGAATTCAGGGTTTCTCGATGGCATGACGACCTCAGTGGCAAAAAGGCACATGCTTACTTGGCTCGAGGAACATGGTGTGGGCGAAGCTCAAGTTCAATATCGTCTACGGGATTGGCTTTTTAGCAGGCAACGATATTGGGGCGAACCCTTTCCTATTCTTCATGGAGAAGACGGAGAAATCGCATTGGTTCCGGAGGAAGACCTTCCTGTAACGCTGCCGGAACTTGAGGATTACGCTCCGGATCCTACGGGTAAACCGCCCCTAGCTCGTGCCGAGACTTGGGTCGAGGTTGTTGATGGTGATGGCCGATCTTGGCAACGAGAAACAAATTCAATGCCCCAGTGGGCTGGTTCTTGTTGGTACTACTTGCGTTTTCTCGACCCCAAAAACAAGGATGCTGCTTGGGGTAGCAAGCAAGAGAACTATTGGATGCCAGTCGATTTGTATGTAGGCGGAGCTGAGCATGCAGTCCTCCATCTTCTTTATTCGAGATTCTGGCACAAGGTTTTGTTCGACTGTGATTTGGTGAGCACTGAAGAACCTTTTCAGAAGTTAGTAAACCAAGGAATGGTGCAGTCATTTGCGTTTCGTGATGGTCGCGGAGCTTTGGTACCAGCGGATGAAGTCGAAGAGCAGGCTGGAAACTGGGTGAGGGCTTCAGACGGAGAAATCTGTGAGCGGTTTACAGCAAAAATGTCAAAGTCGCTTAAAAATGTTGTAACCCCCGCTGAGGTTATTAATCGTTACGGTGCTGACACGATGCGCCTCTATGAAGTTTTTATGGGACCAGTGACTGCAAGTGCGCCTTGGAACCCACGTGACATTCCTGGGGTACATCGTTTTCTTGAAAGATCTTGGCGTCTGTGCGAAAGGTCGGCGGGCGAATCGTCTGCCCCCCAAGTGGACAAGGCGCTGCATGCAGCCATTGCAAAAGTCTCAGCGGATTTGGAACAACTTGGATTGAACACCGCTGTTGCTGCTTTGATGGAATTCGTGAATGTGGCGACGAAAGCGGAGACGGGATTGACTGATTCGCAGGCCTGCTTGTTTTCAATTTTATTGAATCCATTTGCGCCTCATCTTGCAGAAGAAATTTATTCCGCGAGAGGGGGGGGGAGTGAGTTGAGCTATGTGCCGTGGCCTGAAGCGGATACAAATCTTTTAGCTGAAGATTTTGTGGAGATACCGATTCAAGTAAATGGTAAGTTGCGGGCGCGTGTCGAAATATTGGCAGAGTCAACAGAAGCCGATGTGGAAGCTGCTGCTCGCGAGGCGGTGGCGGAGCATTTGGCAGGAGTTCAAGTGAGGAAGGTCATTGTGATTCCAGGCCGGATGGTGAATTTTGTTGTCAACTAGTTAGATAAAATTTAGAAATGGTGCTCAACGGATTACGGGATTGGATAGAAGCTCTTGAAGCCGAAGGTGAACTTGTGAGGGTTCAGACCGAAGTCGATCCGTATTTAGAGCTTTCCCAGATTGTGGACCGTGTTTCGAAGGAGGATGGCGCAGCCAACAAAGCTCTTCTTTTCGAAAACGTGAAGGGGTCGTCAATGCCAGTTTTCATTAATGGCTTTGGTTCCCGCCGGCGGGTGGGGATTTCGCTGGAGGCGAGCGATATTGAAGAGCATGCCGCGCGTTTGGAAGCACTGCTACATCAAGCTCCTCCGGAAACCTTAATTGAAAAAATTAAGGCTCTTCCGAAGCTGAAAGAATTGGCCAACTTCTTTCCCCGAAAAGTTTCTTCGGCGCCTTGTCAGGAGATTGTTCTCACGGGCGATGAAGTTGATATAGGTCGTTTGCCAGTCTTAACGACTTGGCCTCAGGATGCTGATCCTTTCATCACTTACCCCCTTTGCGTGACTCAAGATCCAGAAACCGGGCGGCGCAACTTGGGGACTTACCGTTTGCAGGTTCGAGGTCCGCGGGAAACGTTTTTTCATTCACATTTGCACAAGGATGCTCGTCGCCATCTTGAAAAAGCTGCTGTCGCGGACAAAAAAATTCCTGTCGCGGTTGCTATCGGGGCGGACCCTGCAACTTGTTTTGCTAGTGTGGTCCCGGCTCCGCCGGATGTCGATGAACTGTTGATAGCGGGTTTTTTGCGCCGGGATTCTGTGCCATTAGTTGCTTGTAAATCAGTTCCGCTTGAGGTTCCAGCGACTGCTGAAATTGTTCTCGAGGGATGGATTAATCCAGCCAACACTGCCACTGAAGGCCCATTCGGTGACCATACGGGGTTTTACTCCTTAGCTGATGAGTATCCAATCTTTGAGATTGACACTATTACCCACAGGAAAAATCCAATCTACCACTCCATTTTGGTTGGCGCTCCCCCACAGGAGGATCATTGGATTACGCAGGGCATTGAGCGTCTCATGCTCCCTGTTTTGCGCATGCAATTTCCGGAAATTGTTGACTATAGGCTTCCGTTTGAAGGAGTGGCGCACAATCTGATGTTGGTGCAAATCAAGAAAACTTACCCGGGTCAAGCTAGGAAGGTTATGCATGGTCTCTGGGG
>DNPI01000046.1:4383-4696 GCA_003501525.1 Planctomycetota bacterium | reverse complement strand
ATCAGATTGTGCGGGCTGCCGAGCTTTATTCTGCGATTTTGCTGGAGATGGGGCCGTCTGGCTTTGAGGATGTGGCTTTGCGATCGAGCGGTCTTGCTAAAAGGTTGACTCGAGCGGAAGTCTTTTTCAAAGAAGCTCTTTTGGCAGAGGCTGAAGGCGATATTGACGCGTATATGGAAAAACTGGCTGCAACAATTCGCGAAGCGGCAGACTACAAAGATGCTGTTGAGCGATTTACAATCGTTTTTCAAGAAGGCTGAGCGGGTGGAGACGAAGGAATTTGAACCCTCGACCTTCGCATTGCGAACGCGAC
>DNPI01000046.1:0-4074 GCA_003501525.1 Planctomycetota bacterium | reverse complement strand
TTCGCATTGCGAACGCGACGCTCTCCCCACTGAGCTACGTCCCGGCGTATCTGCCTGTCAGGATTGTTCAGCGGGGGAAGAGGATAGATAGAGAGGAAAGCAGTCTATGACCTTAAAAGTTGCCGCCTTGTCTTTTGATATTCGCCCTGGAGAGGTGAAGGCTAATCTTGACTCTGTTCTGTCTGCCTTGAATGATGCAAGGGAACAGGGGGTGCAGCTTCTGGCCCTTCCAGAGCAATGGACGACCTCTTTTCTTTCTTCCTACACTTCTGAAGTTCTTGAGGAAAGCGAGAGCGCTCTTAAATGTGTCCACCGCGAAGCTCTTGCGGCGAACCTTACTGTGGTGGGTTCGGCTCCTGGTCGAGGAAACAAAAAACCTACCAACGAAATCCATTTTCTTGGCACATCGGGAAACGTTAGGCCTTATCAAAAGAGGTTAATGTTTTCCCCTACTGGCGAAGGTCGCACTCTTGAAGCAGGAGCGGGGCTTCCCAAAACTGTGGAGACTCCGGCTGGCCGAGTTTGTGCATATATTTGCTATGACTTGCGCTTCCCTGAAATTACCCGAGAGGCTTTTTATGAGCAAGCGGACATTGTTGTGATACCTGCTCAATGGCCCCGCCCGCGCACTGATGCGTTTGACCTCTTGGTTCGAGCTCGTGCCGCAGAAAATCAGACATGGGTTTTAGCGTGTAATCGTTCGGGTAAAGCAGGATTCGCCGAGGGGCGAGAACATTCGTTTCCTGGAACGGCCATCGTCGCTAACCCTATGGGTGAAGAAGCAGCCAGAATTGACGATGGAGGGTTGCTTGTTGCTGAAGTCGATATAAATCAGGTGGAAGCTGCTCGCCGGTCGCTTCCATGCTTGCGTGACCTAAGAAAAACAGGATTGTGGCCTCGTTAGAATGCACAGCCCTTTCTGTTTTAAAGGTCCATGTCTACAACAATGAAAGAAGTCTTCCTCGTTTCTGCTTGCCGTACTCCGGTAGGTCGATTTCAAGGCGCTTTGGCGGGTTTTACGGCTCCGGAATTGGGGGCATTGGCAATCAGCAATGTTTTGGATAGAGCCGGTGTCAATGCTGATCGAGTAGATGAGGTTGTAATGGGCAATGTTCTGCAGGCTGGCGTGGGGCAAAATCCAGCGCGGCAAGCGGCATTAGGGGCTGGGATTCCTGACAGTGTCCCTCCGTTTACGGTTAATAAAGTTTGCGGTTCAGGGCTCAAAGCAATAAACCTAGCCGCCCAGGCCATTCGAGCTGGAGATGCTTCGCTGGTTGTTGCGGGAGGCATGGAAAGCATGAGTAAGGCCCCGTATTTAGTCCCTGCGGCGCGAACTGGAGCTCGTTTGGGAGATAGCAATCTTGTGGATGCAATGATTCATGATGGCCTTTGGGATGCATATTCGAATCAACATATGGGGATGACAGGAGAGCTGGTGGCCGATAAATTCGATGTTGCTAGGGACTCCCAAGATGGTTGGGCCCTTCTTTCTCACAAGCGGGCATCGACAGCTTGGAGTGAAGGGCAGTTTGAGGCCGAAACTTTCTCTGTCGAGGTTCCCCAGAAGAGTGGCGACGGGGTGGATTTTTCCCAGGATGAAGGGGTGCGGGGAGATTTAGATATTGAGACTCTCGCCAATTTGAGACCAGCGTTCAAGAAAAACGGCTCTGTGACTCCAGGCAATGCATCTCAGATTTCGGACGGGGCTGCTGCAGCGGTTGTGGCGTCTTCTGATGCAGTTGATTCAATGGGGCTGGAACCTCTCGCTCGAATTACGGGCTACGCTTCTGGGGGGACCGCTCCCGAAATGGTGATGATGGCTCCTCAGTATGCAATCGAGAACCTTGAAGCCCGGACAGGTTTTTCTCGGCACGATTTCGATCTAATCGAAATTAATGAAGCCTTTGCTTCAGGAAGTTGCGCATTGATGTCTTCTATGGGTTTGGATACTGAAAGAGTTAATGTGAACGGCGGTGCTATTGCCATTGGTCATCCTATTGGTGCAAGTGGTGCTCGTCTCCTCGCTACGTTGGTTTATGCCCTTAAGGCTCGAAGCTTACGTACTGGTCTTGCAACTCTTTGCCTAGGCGGTGGCAATGCAGTTGCCACTTCAATTGAACTCGTTTGAAAAAATGGAACATACTCTCAAAGTTGCGGTTGTCGGTAGTGGAACGATGGGCAATGGAATTGCTCAAGCTTTTGCCATGCAGGGCCACTCGGTTGCTCTTGCTGATATATCAAAGGACGGTCTAGATAGAGCTTTGAGTACGGTTAAGAAATCCCTCGAGCGGTTCGTTGCAAAAGAGAAAATGACGGCCAAAGAGGCAGAAGCAATCGGAGACCGAATACATCCAATTTGTAATGACCTAGGAGCAGCCGTTGCTGATGTCGATATTGCAATTGAGGCGGTGTTCGAGCGAGAAGATGTAAAGAAAGAGGTCTTTTCCGTGCTCGGAGAGCAAGCCCCGAGTGAGGCTCTTTTGGCTACCAATACCTCATCTATTTCCGTGACTTCAATCGCATCGGCAGCCTCTGGCCCTGAGAGAGTCATCGGTATGCATTTCATGAATCCTGTCCCTTTGATGAAGTTGGTTGAATTGGTGCGCGGTGAACGCACCTCAGATGCAACTGTCGAGCGGGCGCGAGAAATTGCGGAAGGGATTGGGAAAACGGTTGGTGTCGCTGAAGATTATGCAGGTTTTGTGAGTAATCGGATTCTGATGCCAATGCTAAACGAGGCCGCTTTCGCTCTTCACGAAGGCGTTGCCACGCGAGAGGACATAGACACAATCATGAAACTAGGGATGAACCACCCAATGGGTCCTCTCACATTGTCTGATTTCATCGGGCTTGATGTTATTGTCGATATTCTTGATTATTTGCTCAAGCAAACAGGGGACCCAAAATTTAGAGCGTGCCCTATGCTCCGGCGAATGGTTCAAGCGGGAAAATTAGGTCGCAAGAGCGGAGAAGGCTTTTACGATTATTCTGAGTGAGGTTGGTCGTCTCTAACCGTGTTCTGCAAGGCAAATTGGCTTATCATGTCCGCTTAAGGAAGGGGTTTTATGGATAGCATCTACGTCGTTGGTACGGGGTTTTACCTCCCTGAAGAGAGAGTCACGAATGCGGACTTGATTGAAGCGGTTGATACCTCTGAGGAGTGGATTTCGACTCGTGTTGGTATCCGGGAACGGCGCAGAGCGGCGGAAGATGAAAACACATCGGATCTTGCTGCTTTAGCAACTCAAGCTGCATTAGAAAGATCGGGTTGGAACGGTGAAGATCTTGACCTTTTGGTGTGTGCAACATCTACTCCCGATGCTCTTATTCCTGCGACGGCATCTTTCGCATGTAAGCGGCTTGGAATCGACCCGGTGGCTTTTGACGTTAACGCGGCTTGTTCGGGATTTGCTTACGGGATTTCTGTGGCGGATTCGATGATCCGTTCTGGTCGCTTCAGCAAAGTGGCTATGGTCACTGCCGAAAAATATACCCGTGTAACTGATTATTCGGATCGCGCGACCTGCATATTTTTTGGAGATTCCGCTGGCACCCTACTTCTTTCAAACGAGAAGCCGAAAGTCGGCCTTGAGGTGGTTGATTGGGTTATGGCCAATATGAATGAGGGGGCTGAATGTGTAACTACCCCTATTGGTGGGTTCTTCTGGCAAGATGGATCCAAGGTAAAGGAATATGCTTTGCGTGGTTTCCGTGATAGTGCTTTAGAGATTCTCGAACGTAATAATTTGCAAACTGACGATTTGCATGCTTTTGTCGGGCATCAAGCGAACTACCGAGTTCTACAAACTGTGTGTGATACTCTCGGAATTCACGAAAGTCAGCATTGGCACAACGTTCGGAATTGTGGGAACCAAGGTGCCGCTGGGGCTGCGACAGCTTTTTGTCAGCATCTGGAGTCGGAGACCCTTTCTGAGGGGGATTTTATTTTGGCAACAACTTTCGGTTCCGGCTTCACGACAGGAAGTGTTCTCTTTCGAGCCATTGTCTGACTTTTGAAGAAGGTCGTTCTTCAAGAATTTGGCGGACCTGAGGTTCTCCATTGGGTTGATTATC
>DNPI01000016.1 GCA_003501525.1 Planctomycetota bacterium | reverse complement strand
TCGAAATCTGTAAATGCAACCCCTCTCGTCCAGCCAGTCCCTAGAGCTTTCATTGCAGCTTCTTTAGCGGCAAAGCGTGCCGCGTAGTGAGGGATTGGGTCTTTACGTGTATTACACGAGGCTTGCTCTTGGGCGGTGAAAAGCTTATTGAGAATTTTTTCACCGCCGGTTTCTAGCGAGACTCTAAACCGATCTATCTCAACTAAATCAATGCCGACTCCTGAGGGCTTTATTGCCGCATTTGAATTCATTGGATTGGAGGATAGCAGGTAGGTGGCAAGTGAGGCGCACGACGGCATGATGGTGTAGTCCATGTCGCAACCCATCCTCGAAGGTCTTAACCCTGCCCAAAGCGATGCTGTCCAGCACCCGGGTGGTCCTTTGTTGATTTTGGCGGGGGCCGGCACAGGAAAAACTCGAACGATTACCCGGCGGGTGGCTTGGTTGGTCGAATCCGAAGGGGTGCCCCCTAGTCGCATCCTTGCAATCACTTTTACCAATAAGGCTGCCCGGGAAATGCGGCATCGTATTGCACCTTGGGTTCCGGACGGGACTTGGGTAGGGACATTTCACGCCACTTGTGCGCGCATATTGAGAATGAACCCAGAAATGATTGGGCGAACGGCGAACTTCACAATCTGCGATACCCAGGACAAGCGAGGTCTTTTAAGGCGACTCATAAAAGACATGGGCTGGGATACCACCGTGTATAAACCACGAAAATTTGAGGCTATTATTTCTGACTGGAAAAGGCGCCAGATGGGTCCAGATGCCGCTGCCGATGAGGTCTCGACTTATGGATTGGAGGAAGAGCGATGTGCTCGTATTTACGAAAAGTATGAAAAGAGCTTAGACGCCCAAGACTCACTCGATTTTGATGACCTTCTGCTTCGAGGATTACAGTTGGTTGCTCTTGACGCTCAAGGTGATCGCAAATGGGCCGACCGATTTCTTCATGTCCTGGTGGACGAATATCAGGACACCAACGAGATTCAATATCAGCTAGTCCGAGCACTGTCAGGCTCTACCGGGAATCTCTCCGTGTGCGGTGACCCCGATCAGTCAATTTATCGTTGGAGAGGTGCTGACATTGGCAACATCCTCCGATTTGAAGATGATTTCCCCGGTACAAAGATTGTGCGATTGGAACAGAATTACCGCTCTGTGGGGACAATCCTCAAGGCCGCCCAAGAAGTTATCCGGCGCAATGTTTCACGAAAAGAGAAGGACCTTTTTACTGAGCGGGAAGAGGGCCCGCCTCTGGGGATTATTGACAATGCGGATGAGGAGGCGGAGGCGATGGCTGTTGCACGTCAAGCTACTCGCTGGATAGATGGCGGTACTTCGCCGGATGAGCTGGCAGTTTTTTATAGAACGAATGCCAGTTCTCGTGCATTAGAAGCGGCTTTTACTCGCTTGGGTATCCCTAACCAAGTTGTCGGTGGGCAAGCCTTCTTCGAGCGTCGAGAGGTTAAAGATTTGATGGCCTATGCTCGGATTGCTGTGAATCCACGAGAAAATGTTTCGGTTGAGCGTGTTTTAAATGTCCCTCCTCGAGGAGTCGGGAAGAAAACAGTGGAGCGGCTACGAGCGAAATCAGAAGCGCTCGACGAACCTCTTTTGAAGACAATTGCTCGCAGTGAAGTTCGTGAGGACATCCGAGGCCCGGGACGCAAGGGGGTTTTGCATTTTCTCTCTATCCAAGGTGAGGTAGCTGACCATCTTGATAATGCGGCGGAAGCTTTTCAGGTCATTGTTGACCGAACGGGCTATCGCAATTTTGCTAATTCGCTTGAAGCTAATGAAGATGTGGACAGAGGTGAGAACATCGATGAGTTAATCGCTTTTGCTTCGGAATATGACGAAAGGGTTGGTGGTGGACTTAGAGGGTTTTTGGAAGAAATATCCCTTCTCACAGATGTAGATCGGTGGGATGAAAGCGCTGCACGAATATCTTTGATGACGGTGCATGCCGCAAAGGGCTTGGAGTTTGATCGCGTGGCTGTTGTGGGTCTTGAGGAAGGTCTTTTCCCCCATGCTCGCGCCTTTGAGGAGGACGGAGGTTTGGAAGAAGAGCGGCGCCTTTTTTATGTGGCACTGACAAGAGCCCGCGAAGAAGTTCTTCTCTCAAGGTCGCGTTTCCGATTCCGCACGGGTGCTCCAGGACCTCAATCGGCCTCTCGATTCCTCGAAGAACTTCCAGATGAAGTTTTGCCCGACCAATCTTTTAGAGCTCAGTTAGAGGATACTAATGAAGAATCGGAGGAGGCCGAATTCCGCGAAGGTGATTTGGTCACCCATCGTGCGTTCGGGGACGGTACCGTGCAGCAAGTGTTGGGCACCGGCATTAACCAAAGGTTGGTCATCTTGTTCGAGGAAACAGGTGAGGAGCGAACACTCTTAACCTCCTGGAGTATGTTAGAGGCCAGGGCATGAGGGCAAACCTCAAGAACCGGATAGCTGAAGCTCTGACTACATTTTTTGGGCTTGGCCATGCGCCTGTTGCCCCTGGGACATTTGGAACACTGGGTGGCTTGGGCCTCGCGGCTTGTGTTGGGTGGACTTGGCCTCAAGCTTATTTTTGGCTTCTTCCTATATTGGTGCTTGTTTTGTCGGGAGTTGGGATAGCTCTGGGGCGTTGGGCTGAAAATCGATTTGGCAAGAAAGACCCAGGTCCCTTTGTTTTAGACGAGGTCGCGGGTTACCTCGTTGCAGCGTGGTGGCCTGTATTCCCTCCGGGGGGATTGCTTCACCTTGGTGTTGCTTTCCTCCTTTTCCGGATTACTGACATTGTTAAGCCTTGGCCAGGTCGCCGGTTAGAAAGTCTTCCAAGGGGCTGGGGTATTGTTCTGGATGATCTGGCGGCAGGCGTCTGGGCTTTGGCTCTCTTGGCCATCCTCCATATGGTTTCCCCGGACCTTTTAGGGCATTGAGATCCCAATCTAACCAAGAAAATCCACGCCGCTCGGCAGGCATGGGCCTTGCTGCTCGGTTCACGGTGTCGCTCGGCTTGTTTACGGGGTTACTTTCCGCTGCGGCCTGTTGGTTCCTTCTGAAAGGCGCAGCAGATTTGCAAGGTACGGAAATCGAGAAAGCCCGAAGAGCTATGGTGGCTGAAACGGCACAGCTAAAGGCTTTGGGCGGGAAAGTCCCCGAATCGTTTAATGCCCAAGTGAGAGATGAATCAGGGGTTAGAATTCAGGAAGGTGTCGCTGAGGTTGAAACGAGTGAAGGGCTTCGTGGGACAAGAATTTTTAGAGCAGTTCCTTCAGGTAGCGATGGGTCCCAAGTTGAAATCTTTTTTGCTCCAGAGGGGTATGAAGCGGAGTCTGACCCACTCCTTGTACTTGTCCTTTTGGTGGGAGGGATTTTGGTGCTTTCGACTATTGGCGTTGGAGCGGTAATGGCTTTCCGTATTGCAGCTCCGCTGCAGACTATGGCGGAAGATGTATTGGCGATAAGCCGTGGGCATCTTGATCGTCGGGTTGAAGCGAAGGGCGCAACTGGAGAGCTTGCCCATCTTGCTAAGGCAGTAGACCGAATGGTTGGTGATTTGCTGGATGGCCAAGAGACAGAAGAAGCACTTGTTGCGAAAGAGCAGGAGGAGGAAGACTTGCGTTCAATACGTCGCAATCTCCAGCCGATGACAGTCGATCCGCCGGCGGGGTTTTCTGTGACAACTCACCTGGAAGAGGCTGAGGGTGCGGGGACGGGGGATTTTGTGGACACGATGGCCGATGCGGATGGAGCTCCGATACTTGTTGTTGGGGCAAGTGCTGCTGATGGGTTACCCGGTGCGCTTCTCCTGGCGATGACTCGAGCTTATTTGCGTAGCGCGGTGCTTAATGGGGAGAGGCCTGCAGAAGCTTGCGCTACAACTAATGCGAGTCTGAACAGAGATTTAGCTCGGGGGTTGTTTGCCTCTGCCATGGTTGCTCGGCTCGAGCCGACAACTTCTGAGGTGGAGCTTGTTAGTGCCGGGCACAAAGCCCCCGCTGTTCGTTGGGATGCGACTGCCGGGGAGCTGCGGAGTATCCAGCCAAACGGAATTGCTCTCGGATTCGATGATGGCCCAGTTTTTGTGAAATCGCTGGAAAAAACCACTTTCGTGCTTAATCCCGGGGATGCGCTTTTCTTGTTCAGTCCTGCTGCTTTTTCTTGCGAGAATGTGAAGGGTGAGGCGTTAGGGGAGTCTGGGGTGTACGGTTTAGCGAAGGTGGCTATTGAGCAGGGAATGGGTGCCATGACAAAGCAGCTGAAAGCATTTTTTGGTAATGCCCCTGAAGCCGACCTTGCATTTGCTCTATTGAGCAGGAGAGTAGAAAAATGAAAATTGAAGATTTCCAGGATCTTGTTGAGCGAATCTATCTCAAGCGCGACTCCGCGCGCGGCCTCGAGGGCACCCACATGTGGTTTATGGAAGAAGTGGGTGAGCTTACGCGAGCTCTTCGTCGAGGCGACGATCAAGGGAACTTGGAAGAAGAGTTCGCCGATGTCTTTGCTTGGCTGGCTACGATGGCATCCATGTCAGGAGTGAATCTTTCTGAGGCCGTAGCTCAGAAGTATGCGGCTGGTTGCCCAGGGTGCAAATCCACCCCTTGTTCTTGCCCATAAAGGAAACGAGGAACGACCGGCTGCCAGCCCCCTGGAAGAACAATGCAAGCAGCTTAGGCCGTCCCTCTATTGTCAATAAGATGGGGTGACAAGACTTAGTGTTCCGAAATCCGTAACGTTTTTTCTCTTTTTGGGGCTTAAAATAAAGCTTGTAAATTCTTATGGCAAAGCAACATCTTGAAATCCTCTGTCCTGACTGCAAATCTCGCTTAGAAGTCGACCCCGCTACAGGCGAGGTTAGCTCGTATGGGAAAGAGAAAAAGGTTGAGGATTTGGCTGATGCGGCTGCCAAGGTGGAAAAGCGAAAAACAAAGCACGAAGATGCGTTTGCCAGTGGGCTAGAGGCCGAAAAGCGACGGAGCGAGGAGCTCGATGACCTTTTTAAGCAGGCTGCCGAGCAAGTCGAAGATGATGACGAAAAGCCGGACAACCCAATGGAGGACAAGTGGAGATGATCGCGTTGTTTCAACGCGGGCCTTTTCTCCATTGCTACGCTAACCGGGCAGCAAGCTTTTCGAGAAGGTAGAGGGCGTCGTCTTCTTCGAAAACGAGAGGTGGTTTGATTTTCACCACATCGTGAAAGGGGCCGTCGGTTGAGAGCAAAATCCCGTCTTCCCTTAAATCTTCTACAAGTCGTGAGGCTTCTTCTGCAGCAGGTTCTTTGGTTTTCTGGTCTTTAACGCACACTGCTCCGAGGAAGAGCCCTAGGCCTCGAACGTCTCCGAGGAGCGTGTGTTTTTCAGCTAGTTTTTGCAAACCTTCGAGTAGTAGGGTTCCGGTTTGTAGAGCATTTTCCTGAAGACCTTCTTCGCGAATGACTTCTAGCACGGTATTGCCTGCTGCACAGGCAACAGGGTTTCCACCGAAAGTGTTGAAGTATTCCATTCCCGAGCTAAAAGAATCGGCGATCTCTGGTGTGGTTACTACGGCCCCTAAAGGGTGGCCGTTGCCAATTGGCTTCCCCATCGTGACAATGTCAGGTACAACGCCTTGTGTCTCGAACGCCCAGAAATGGCTTCCGACTCTGCCGAATCCCACCTGCACTTCATCGGCGATGCATAGTGCACCCGAGGCCCTTGCCTTTTCGTAGGCCGCTTTTAAATAGCCAGGAGGTAGTACGACCTGTCCTCCGCAGCCGGGGATAGCCTCTGACACAAAACCGGCTGGCTGGGCATCTCGCTTAGCAATGTTGTGCAGGCATCTATCCAGATCTTGAGCGTACTTAGAACCGGCATCGATGTCTTCTATGCCCCATTCTCCGCGGTAGCAATCTGGCAGGCAGGCCACTTGAGTTGATTCAGGCTGTCCGGTGCCTCCACGACCGTTGAATTTATAAGGGGAGATATCCACCAGTGTTCCGGTATTACCGTGATAAGCAGCGTCAAGAACGACCCAATCTGTACCTCTCGTATGGGTCCGGGCTAAACGGAGTGCCAATTCGTTCGCTTCACTTCCAGAATTAACCAAATAGACAACGGATAAGGGGTCAGGGAGAGTTGCTGCTAATGATTCTGCGAACGCTAGGGGCGCCTCTTGTAAATACCGGGTGTTGGTATTGAGCCGGCTCATTTGATGCGCGACTGCTTCGACTACTTTTGGATGAGAATGCCCTACATGGGGGACATTGTTGACCGCGTCTAAGTAGCCTCTTCCGCCTTTTTCGAACAGATACCTTCCAGCGCCACGGACTATGTGAAGTGGTTTGTCATAGGAAAGGGAGAGGTTGCGACCGAGAGTAAGATTGCGGCGTTCCCTTAATGTTTTGTTAGAAGAGTCCGTCTTTGGCTTAATTGTGGGGAAGTCGCAGGCCTTGCGTAATGCTTCTAGGATTTTTAAATCAGGAATGCGCAAAGCCCAGCGCAGGATTTCCAGGCCAGGTCGAGTGCTGACGGAAATGTAGGTATTTTCAGGGTTTAGCGCCTGCTCTTTTGCCGCCATTGTGATGCTTACGCAAAGGCGCAACTTGGCGAGAGGCCATAGGGCGGCAAGTTCTTCTTCTTCAATCGGGCATTTCTCGTGGTATCCCTCTGCCATAGAGGTGAGCACCTCGACAGGGTCCTTTTGGTTGAGGACCATATAGGCGGCGGAAATTGCGAGATCTCCGACAATCCAACCCCAGCTCAAGTCTTCGAAGTCGATGAGTCCCAATGAGGGCAGATTGCGATTCATTAGGACATTGAAGTCGTTAACATCGCCATGAATCGGCCCAGTCCGCAAGCAAGAGGAAATCCCAGAGAGTGATTCCCTGACCCCAGCAAGAGTTTCATGAATTACTCTTTGATCTCGGGGGTCTGCAATGCCGGAAAGATTTTTTTCTACGACGGCCTCCCCTTGTCTTAAATCCCAGTCAAAGACTCTGTCGAGTGCGGAATGTTCCCATCCTTGGAGAGCGCTCTGCACATCTGCAACAAGTTCCCCGACGTCTTTATTCAGGCCGAGAGGCCGATCCTTCAAGTTCGCTACTGGTTCGCCGTCAACCCACTTTGTGAGCCAAGCTAAGTTTCGCTTGCCTCCAATCCCTGGGATTTCAATCCACTTATTGCCGTTGAGGGCTGGAGCGGGGAGGGGAACACGCACCCCTGCCTTGTGCAGCCGCTCGGAGGCTTCGACCCAGAGGGCCAGAGTTGTCGGTCCGACTTCTTCCGCTAAGACTTTTAACACCCACTTCTGGCCATCGCCGTCGATACGGAAATTTTTATCTCGGTATCCGTCTAGTCTCGAAGCGGTGCCGGTCACTCCGAAGAATTCTTCGGCCCATTTCGTTGCTAAGTCTGCTGTTCCCATACCTTCATTAGCCTATCGCCGTCCGGATTAAGGCGTTTAGGTTCTATGACAGATGGCTAGAATGCTCGGTTCGTTCGGCCTTGTGTCCCCCTAAGTGAGGGGTTGGCCTCATTTTTTGTGTTATGGAGCTTCGTAACATTGCCATCATTGCCCATGTAGATCATGGGAAAACAACCCTTGTCGACGGATTGTTTCGTCAAGCGGGGACCCTGGATCGTGCACACGAAGGTGCCGATCGGGTCATGGATAATGATGATATAGAGCGCGAACGGGGCATCACCATCCTCTCCAAGAATGCAGCACTTGAGTGGAAAGGTGTTCGTGTCAATTTAGTGGACACACCAGGTCACGCAGATTTTGGCGGTCAAGTCGAAAGGGTTCTTTCGATGGCAGACGGCGTGCTGCTGGTGGTTGACGCTTTTGAAGGGGTTATGCCTCAAACGCGTTTTGTCCTCCAAAAGGCATTTGAAAATAACCTGAGACCTCTCGTTGTAGTGAACAAAATGGACAGGCAGGACGCGCGAGCCGGAGGTGTTTTAGGAGAAGTTTTCGATTTGTTTGTTGACCTTGGCGCAGAAGAGCAAGCTCTCGATTTCCCCGTGGTTTATTGCTCCGCTAGGGATCGTTGGGCAAGCTTGGAAGAGCAGGAGAAGGGGGATGACATGATCCCAATGCTGGATGCCATCCTTGAGCATTTTGAGCCACCGTCGTTTAACCAAGAGGGACCGCTTCAGTTCCAAATTGGGACACTCGATTGGAACGATTATGTGGGGCGAATTGGAGTGGGGCGGGTTGCGCGCGGAGTCCTTCGGCGTGGAGATGAGGTGGCTTGGGTTACGAATGAGGGGGACCAAAAGGCCGGCCGCATTAAGGAGCTCTACCGGTTTCTTGGTTTAGATCGAATTTCTGTTGATGTAGTTGAAGCAGGTGACATTGCCTGTGTTGCTGGCCTGGAGGGGCTTGGCTTGGGAGATACGCTTTGCGCCCTGGAGGCTGTGGAACCTTTGCCGTCCATTGAGGTTGAGCCCCCGACTATCGAAATGGAATTTTTGGTTAACGATTCACCCTTTGCGGGAAAAGAAGGCGACTTCGTCACTTCCCGTCAAGTGCAGGAACGTCTTGAGCGGGCTTCAATCGTGGACCCAGCTCTCCGGATTGGGCCTGGTCCTCATGGTGGACATCTTGTTGCTGGCCGAGGGGTGTTACATCTCGGCATATTGATTGAGAACATGCGCAGAGAGGGTTATGAATTCTCGGTGGGCTCTCCCCGGGTTTTGGTTAAGGAGGAGGAAGGGAAATTGCTAGAGCCGCTAGAGGAGGCGAGAGTTGATATGCCAGAAGAGGCCATGGGCAAAGTAATTGAGTATTTTGGACGGAGAGGGGCCGAAATAACCGATATGGTGCGACAAGGTGCGCGGGCTAGCCTGTTTATGAAAATCCCTACCCGAGGCCTCATAGGCGCACGCACTCAGGTGCTTACTCTTACACGAGGAGAAGGAGTTCTGACTTCTCTCCTGGTCGGCTATTGCCCGCGAACGGCCGATATCGAGATCCGCCATAACGGAGTTTTGGTTTCATCTGATACCGGGTCAGCGACGGCCTATTCTTTGCGGAACTTGGAGGATAGGGGTGTCTTTTTTGTTGAAGCGGGAACCCCTATTTATGAAGGCATGGTGGTTGGAGAAAACAACAAAGACAAGGACATTGCTCTTAATGTTGTACGGGCGAAAAAAATGACCAACATGCGTTCAGCGAACAAAGAAATTGACGAAAAGATTCGAGCGCCGCGCCGAATGGATCTCGAGCAATTCCTCGAATACCTTGATACTGACGAACTTCTTGAGGTGACTCCAAAATCCATGCGACTTAGGAAGCGTTATTTGAATGAAAAGAAGCGGCTTCGTTTAGCGAAGGCCGACCCTTTGGCCTCATAGGGTTGTTGGCTGAGCCCTAAGGCTGCTCCTCAGGGGCATGGAGCACTCGGCTTTTGGATTTCCCTGCTGAAACTTGTACTGGGCCGCGGGGCGCCTGCCCCGTCTCTAGCTTGATTTTTAGGACTCCTTGACCGTTTGCTTTGTGAGTAGCTCCGAATGCGGTAATTTTCTGACCGGGCAGAGAGGCAACTGCCAATGAATTATCCTCCCACCACACAATTGGTTGAGCGCATCGAGTTTCATGTTGGAGGGCATCAGAATCGATGGAAGAACCCAGTAAGTGACGGTAGAGATCTTCCTCGTTGCGCAATTCAGCTCGAAAGAATCCGCCGAGAATTCTTTTGTGTATGCGGACTTTCTCCTTGCTCGTCAAATCTTTGTTTGAGGGGGGGTGGTTTAGGGGACCTAGATGTCCCATAGAGCTAACCTCGGTCCAGATATTGCGGCTCGCGGAAGTTGCCGCGTTGAA